>NZ_DATFIP010000032.1:0-58633 GCF_035270045.1 Salibaculum sp. | reverse complement strand
TGCAACGAGCCCACGATCCGCGCCCCCGAAAGCGGCTTGGACCCCCCGAACTCTTCACGGCATGCCATGAGACCCGGCATCTCCGTCTCCGCAATCGAAAGCTCTCGACGGCCAAAGGCCGAATCCGAAATGTCGCGGACGATATAATCCTCGGCCATGGCCGTGCTCCTTGCTGGTCCGGTTCGCATGTCCTCTAGCACCGGACCCTCGGGGCGGCAACGCAGGCCGTGCTGCCACCTTGCAAGATCGGGACAACGGGGCAATTGTTCGGCAAACTTCGGAGGTGGCCTTGAGAAAACCGCGCGCCTGGCAACGCATGCTATCGGGTCGCAGGCTCGACCTGCTTGACCCGACTCCAATGGATATCGAGATCGAGGACATCGCCCACGGGCTGGCCTTCGTGGCGCGCTGGAACGGCCAGACCGAAGGCGACTTCGCCTACTCGGTGGCCGAGCACTCCCTACTGGTGGAACAGATCTTCGGTCAGCTGGAGCCACGAACGCCGGTGAAGTGGCGATTGGCAGCACTGCTGCACGATGCTCCGGAATACGTGATCGGGGACATGATCTCGCCGGTCAAGGCCGCGATCGGGCCTGGATACACCGAGTTGGACGACCGGCTGCAGGCCGCAATCAACATCCGTTTCGGACTTCCGTCCATCTTGCCCGCGACCGTGAAAAAGAAGATCAAGAAAGCCGACCGGATCAGTGCCTGGCTGGAAGCGACCCGGATCGCGGGATTTTCCCGACATGAGGCGAACACGCACTTCGGACGGGTCGATCCCGAATTGGCCGAAATGTTCACAATTCACCTACGTCCGCCAGTTCGGGTTCGCGCGGATTTCACGGATCGGCACGCCGCTTTGATGTCACGACTCTGACTTCGCGGGCCGCCCGGGAGAGCAGCGGCCCGCGGCTTGGCCTTAGCGGTTTTCGCCGCTGGAGACAGTGCGGTGGATCGCGGTCGGGGCGGTCGTTCGCCGACCTTTGCCCAAGATGCGCTTTTCAGCGGGGCGCGGGTTGCCGCCGATGGGGCGGCTGCTGGCGGTGAACAGGCTTTCTGCAAGAATATTGAACATGTCGCGCTCCTTTCACTGGGCTGATAGGACGTATATATCCACGGAAACCCTCTTCCGAAAGTCAGGAAGATTTGTCGGATCATAGATGAGCTTTCATATGGAATGGCGTGATGTTCCCTCGCTTACGGCATTGCGGGCTTTCGAAGCAGCGGCGCGGGTGGGCAGCTTTTCCGCGGCCGCACGAGACCTGAACGTGACCCATGCCGCCGTGGCTCAGCACGTACGAGCGCTGGAAGCCCATTTCGATACGATCCTCATGGAGCGCCAGGGACGGAACATGGTGACAACGGCCGAAGGGCACCGGCTGGCCATGGCGTTGGCCGAGGCGTTCACCCTGATCGGTGCGGCGACGGATGACCTGTTGGAAAAGGCGGCGCAGCGGCCGCTGCGCATCGCCGTCACTCCGTCCTTTGCGGCCAACTGGCTGATGCCGAGGATCGGGGGGTTCTGGACCGAGCACCCTGAGCTGGATGTCGAGATCATACCCGGTGTCGGGCTGGTGGACCTGCGCGCGGACAGGATCGATGTGGCGATCCGGTATGGGCGCGGCGGCTGGAGCGGTGTCGACTCCATGGCACTGATCTCTGCGGGCCATGTCGCGGTCGCTGCACCGGGGCACGTGCCGGGAGACGCGGTCCGGGACCTGTCACAGTTGCGCGGCTTCACCTGGCTGATGGATGGTCAAACCTCGGAAGAACGCCTCTGGGTTGCGACCCATGGCGTTGATCCGGACCTTGAACGGGTCAAGACCTTTGCCACGGCCCAACTGTCGCGGGAAGCGGCGCGCGCCGGTCTTGGTGTCGCCATCCTTCCTGCTCCACTTGTCGAGGACGAGGTGAGGGCCGGGCGGCTGCGGGCCCTGTTCCGCGAAACGGACAGCGCCGTGGCCTACCACATCCTAACACGGCCCGGCATCATCTCGACCCCCCGCGATGCCTTTGTGCGCTGGATCCGGCGCCAAGCGAAGACGTGATAGTCAGTGCGGGCTGCGTTTGGCAAGGATACGTTGCAGCGTGCGGCGGTGCATGTTCAACCGCCGGGCAGTTTCGCTGACGTTGCGGTCACAGAGTTCGTAGACCCTCTGGATATGTTCCCAGCGAACGCGATCCGCGCTCATGGGATTGTCGGGCGGCGGAGGCAATTCGTCCCCGGTGGCCAGCAAGGCATTGGTCACATCCCGGGCGTCTGCCGGCTTAGACATGTAATCGGTGGCCCCCATCTTGACCGCGGCGACCGCGGTGGCGATGGCACCATAGCCTGTCAGAACAACAATTCGGCTGTCGGGCCGCTGTTCGCGAAGCACTTCGACCACGTCCAGCCCGTTGCCGTCCTCCAGCCGGAGATCCACGACGGCATAGGCCGGTGGCCGGGCCTTGGCGATGGCCGTGCCCGCGGCCACGCTCTCTGCGGTCTCGACGGCGAAGCCACGCTTTTCCATCGCCTTGGCGAGGCGCCTGAGGAATGCCTCGTCGTCATCCAGGATCAGGAGTGACGGATCGTCGCCAATCTGGGCTGCGTTCATGAATGGGGCCTCCGCTTGAACGTCCATGATGCGTAGAGTCTTAGTGCGCCCCGGTCAATTCTCTAGCTTGCCGCCGCGTCCGCGAAACAGGCGACGCTTTCGGCCATTTCATTGGGTGTGACACTGCGGCGATAGAACTCGACAAAACCCTCGTCTGGAAAGATGAGATAGGACATCGTGGTATGGTCCACGAGGTAATAGTCATCCTCGGTGTCTTCCTTCTGGAAAAATGTCTTGTAGGCCTGCGAGGCCGCGCGGACCTGCGCGGGCGTCCCGGTCAGCCCCACCATCCGGTCGTGGAACGCGTCGGTGAAATCGCTCAGCCGCTCAGGCGTGTCCCGCTCGGGGTCAATCGAGATAAAGACCGGTTTCACGTCCAGTCCGCGCTCGTCCAGGATCTCTACAGCCATTGCGTTTCGCATATTGTCCGTCGGGCAGATGTCAGGGCAGAAAGTATAGCCGAAATAGACCAGCGTCGGGCCGGTTATGACGTCTTTCTCGGTGACTGTTTGCCCTGTCTCGTCGACCAATTCGAAGGGTCCGCCGATGTCAGCGCCGCCGACTGTGGTCTCGCGGCATTGGGCGAACTTGTCATCCGGACCGAACCAACTGCTGGGGCCGAACAAGCCGGCGCTCAATGCACCCGCTGCGGCCGCGATGGCCACGGCACCGGCCAGGACAATCGATTTCCGCATGATCTCTCACTCTCCACTTGATTTATCGTAATCTAGTGATCCCTTATCCACCATCAACCGGCATAGGGACATCGTGGCACAATGGCGCAGCCCGAAGCAGCGACTTTCAGCATCAATCAGCGCAGCAACTGGGTGCGGCTCCGGACCCTCGTGATCCTGCGCTGGGTTGCCGTCATCGGGCAGACCGCGGCAGTTGTCGTGGCGCTGCATGTCTTCAACCTGCGGCTCGAGACCGGGTTGATCGCCATGACGATCGGCGCCGGGGTTCTGGCCAATATCCTGTCAACGTTCCTATACCCCGAGAACCGCCGCCTCAACGAGGGCGAGGGCCTGATGATGATGGGGTTTGACCTGCTGCAACTGGGTGTCCTGCTCTACCTCAGCGGCGGGCTCAGCAATCCCTTTTCGCTTCTGATCCTCGCGCCGGTGACGATCGCGGCCAATGTCCTGCCGGCGCGCAGCACGATTCTTCTGGGGCTGGTGGCAATCGGCATCATAAGCGCGCTGACTCAATGGCATGTGCAAATGCTGACGGCCACGGGGTTTCCATTGGGGCTGCCGCAGCTTTTCATCTTCGGATTCTGGGTCGCCCTGGTCACCGGCGTCATCTTCATCGGGCTCTATGCCCGCCAGGTCACGCAAGAGATCATGTCGATGAGCGAAGCACTGGCCGCGACCCAGATGGCACTCGCCCGCGAACAGAAGCTGACGGACCTTGGCGGCGTGGTTGCCGCCGCAGCCCACGAGCTTGGCACGCCCCTTGCCACGATCAAACTGGTCAGCAGCGAGTTGATCGACGAGTTGGACGAAGGATCGGACCTGCGCGACGATGCCGTTCTCGTCCGCGACCAGGCGGATCGGTGCCGCGACATCCTGCGCTCGATGGGCCGGGCCGGAAAGGATGACAAGTACCTGCAGACCGCCCCTTTCGAGACCGTTATCCGCGAAGCGGCTGAACCCCACATGGAGCGCGGCAAGATCGTAGAGTTCCGGATATCATCCGATACGGACCCATCCCACCAACCTGTCATCCGCCGCCAGCCCGAGATCATCCACGGCATTCGAAACCTCGTTCAGAATGCCGTGGATTTCAGTGACTCCAGCGTTCGGATCGAACTGAGCTGGTCGGACCAGAACCTGGGCGTGCGCATCATGGACGATGGCGGGGGGTTCTCCTCGTCGGTGCTGGGCCGGATCGGCGATCCCTTCGTTCGGCGGCGGCGCTGGCAACTGCTGGATGATCGCCGTCCGGGCTACGAAGGAATGGGCTTGGGGCTTTTCATCGCGAAGACGCTGCTGGAGCGATCGGGCGCCAGCTTGACCTTTTCCAACGGCGGGGCCCGGGCACTGGCCAACCGCTCCGGCGGCGCGGTGGTAAATGTCACCTGGCCTGCCGAGAGCATTGGCGTCACCGACCGAAAAACGCAGCCACTGGGCAAAAATGAACGGCTCGCCTGACCGGGCGGCACAACTTAACCGTGAATTAACCAATCGCGCCGACCTTTGGCCCATCACCGTCAATGGAGCCCGCGATGACCCTGCCCGACACTGTCCAAGCGTTCCTGGCCGCCGGGATTGGCGTGGTCGCCGCTGCGCTCCTGTTTCTTTGGTGGGCGCGGGTCAATTCCACCCGCGCCGTCGCCGCGCGCCGGCTGCTCCTGGATAGCCAGGGCGGCACCGCGCTGATCTTCGACGACGACGCGCTGGTGGATGCCACGCCCGAGGGGCACACGCTCTTGCGGCAGGCCCGTAACGGCAAGACGGACTGGGACAGGCTGGTTTCGGCGCTGGCCCCGCGCTTTCCCGACCTGCGGGCACAATGCGCCGACCTCGCTGATAGAGGTCGCAAGACAATTGCGGCAGCCGACGCTCCCGACATGCTGATCGAAGCCACCTATCTCGATGGTATCGTAAGGTTGGAAATGACATCAAAGGAAATAAGCATCGACCCGGCCGAACGCCTGATCGTCGCGGCTATGGAACAGGAATTGAGCCTGCTGCGCAGCATCGGCGACAATGCCCCGCAACTGGTCTGGCAATGCAGCCCCTCGGGCGATCTGACCTGGGCCAACCGCGCCTATCTGGACCTTGCCGATCGGGCCTGTCCGACTGCAGACGATGCGCCCCTTCGCTGGCCACCCCACGACCTTTTCGAGGACCTGGCACCCCCCGAGGATTGCGCGCCGGTGATCGAACAGAAATGGTTGACCGCAGCCAGTCATCTTGCGCCACGATGCTATGAAATCACCAGCGTGCGCCGTGACTTGGGCACCATCCACTACGGTGTCGACATCACCGAAGTGATGGAAGCCCGCGAGGACCAGCAGAAATTCGTCCAGACCTTGACCAAGACCTTCGCGCAGCTGTCCGTGGGCCTCGCAATCTTCGATAGGGATCGTCGACTCAAACTCTTCAACCCAGCGCTCATGGACATGCTGGGACTGCCAACGGATTTCTTGATTTCGCGCCCGCATATCGGCCCATTCCTCGACCGGCTGCGCGAGGCGCGGATGATCCCCGAACCCAGGGACTTTGCCGCCTGGCGCACCGAGGTCGAAGCCGTCGAGGCCGCGGCCGCCGACGACCGATACCAAGAGGCCTGGGACCTCCCCAATGGCCAGACCTATCGCGTCACCGGGCGCCCGCATCCCGACGGCGCATTGGCCTTCCTTTTCGAGGATATTTCCGAGGAATTATCCCTGACCCGCAGGTTCCGGACCCAGATCGAGATGGGCCAGGAAATCCTCGACTCGATGGCAGAGGCCGCCGTGGCCTTCAGCGCCACCGGAGAGATGGTAATGTCGAACCGAGCCTATCGCGGGCTTTGGGGCAGCGAGGGGCACCTGGGGCTCGGGCCCTGTACATTGTCGGACGAACTTGCGATCTGGCGCAACAAGACTATGCCCTCGCCACTCTGGCACCAGCTAGGCACCGCGCCCGCCCCTTGCGAAGAGGCTATCACGATGCAGGATGGACGCCGCTTTGCGCTGCAGTGTTCCACGCTTACAACAGGGCACCGACTGATCCGTTTCTCGGCCATGGAGGCAGATGCGCAGAGACCAGTAGCCCAGACCGGATAGGGCTTGTCGTTGCCTGCCAGAGCCATAGTCTGGTCCCATGACCACGACCACGACAGACCATTGCCTGTTCCTCCGCTCCGAGGCCGAGACAGATCGCTTGGGCCAATCGCTCGCCCCGCTCTTGCGAGCCGGCGATACGCTATTGCTGTGGGGTGAGATCGGGGCGGGCAAGTCCGCCCTCGCCCGCAGCATCATCCGCGCGATCTGCGGCGAGGAAACCGAAGTTCCCTCACCGACCTATACGCTAGTACAGACCTACCCCGCGCCGGGCGGAGAAATCTGGCATAGTGACCTCTACCGCCTGGGTGACGCGCAGGAAGCGCTTGAACTGGGGCTGCTTGATGCCTTCGACAACGCGATATGCCTTGTGGAATGGCCCGACAGGCTGGGCCCCGACCTTCCCAGCGACGCGCTGCAAATCCACCTCACGGCCACGCCGGACGGGCACAATGCCCGCCTGTCTCTCACCTCGGCCTGGGCCGGCCGGCTGACCGGTGCCTTGGCCAGCGTCCGTTGACGGCTACTGGGCGCAGCGGGTCGGATTGTCCAGTTTACGGGGACGGTCTACACAGGCGGAGCCATGATCCCCACACGGCGCCCAACCTTCAGGAAGACGAACAGCATGAGTGACCCCGGCCTTTTTGCCATTCCAACCGGATGCGACTTCGGACACAGCTTCCTGAACGGCCTGGACCAGCGTTTCGGCCACCTTCCGCCCGAGGATTTTGCCCGTATCGAGATCCTGGTGAACACGCGCCGCACCCAGCGACGGCTACGCGCGCTGTTCGACAGGGGACCAGCCCGTCTCCTGCCGCGACTGCGGCTGATCACCGACCTGGGACAAGACCCCGGGTTTCACGACCTGCCGTTGCCGGTGTCGCCGCTGCGCCGCCGACTCGACCTTTCCAACCTGGTGGGCAAGCTGCTTCAACAGGACCCTACGCTGGCACCGCGCGAAAGCCGCTTTGCCCTGGCCGAGAGCTTGGCCGCGCTCTTTTCCGAGATGCATGGAGAGGGCGTCGATCCAGCCCGCATTGCGGAACTGGACATCGAGGACGAGTCCGGCCACTGGCACCGCGCGCTGCGCTTTATCACGCTGGTCCAGCACTATTTCGAACAGACCCACCCGGACCCGGACCCAGAGGCGCGGCAACGTCTGGTCGTCGAACGCCTCGCCCGGCGCTGGCAAGAGACCCCGCCCGACAATCCGGTGATTGTCGCGGGATCGACAGGGTCTCGCGGAACCACGGCGCAGCTGATCCGGGCAGTCCTCGGCTTGCCCCGGGGCCATGTCGTCCTGCCCGGTGTCGACCAAGAGATGCCACGCTCTGTCTGGGACCGCATGACCGCCGAGACAGGCGGCGAAGATCACCCGCAATTCCGCTTCAAGGCGCTTTGCGATATGCTGGAGATGCACCCGGCAGACATCAGGCGCTGGGTTGACACCGATGCGCCCGACCACGGCCGCGACACGCTGATCTCTCTGGCGCTGCGCCCGGCGCCGGTAACAGATCAATGGATCACCGACGGCCCCGCCCTGCCCGACCTCGGGGCGGCCACGGCAGACCTCACCCTTCTGGAGGCACCCAGCCCGCGCGCCGAGGCGAGCGCCATTGCCCTGCGCATGCGCCAGGCGGCAGCCGAAGACCAGACCGTCGCGCTCATCACCCCTGACAGAATCCTGGCACGGCAGGTCACTTCGGCGATGGAGCGCTGGGGAATAAGGCCAGATGACAGCGCCGGCACACCGCTGCATCTCACGCCGCCGGGGCGGTTCCTGCGTCATACCGCGAGGTTGCTGGCGCAGCGGCTGACACCCGAGGCCCTTCTGACGCTGCTCAAACATCCGCTGTGCCATTCCGGCGCGCGGGGGCGGCACGGGCTGTGCACCACCGCGCTGGAACTGCATCTGCGGCGCCACGGTCCGGCCTTCCCGAACGGCGACAACCTGCGGGCCTGGGCCGATCTGGGCACGACACCGGACCCGGCGCGTCAGCGCTGGGCCACCTGGTTGGCTGACCTTCTTCCCGAAAAGGTGTCAGACGAAAACCGCCCGCTGAGCGACTGGGTAGCCCGCCATCGCGCGCTGTCCGAGGGACTTGCTACAGGACCCGACGCCGAGGGGTCGGGAGGACTTTGGGAAAAGGCTGCCGGGCGCGAAGCCCTGCGCATGATGACAGAGTTGACCGACCATGCCTCTGCCGCCGGACAGATGAACGCGACAGATTACGAGGCACTGATCGGTCAATACCTGTCAGGTGGTGAAGTCCGCGACCAGGAAGCCAGCCACCCGAAGGTCCTGATCTGGGGGACGCTCGAGGCCCGGGTCCAGAGCGCCGACCTAGTCATCCTGGGCGGTTTGAACGAGGGCACCTGGCCGGAACCTCCGGCACCAGACCCCTGGCTCAACCGCACCATGCGGCGCCAGGCCGGGCTGCTTCTGCCCGAACGGCGCATCGGGCTGTCCGCCCATGATTTCCAGATCGCCGTCACCGCGCCCGAAGTCGTGATCAGCCGCGCCGTCCGCGACACCGAGGCCGAGACAGTGGCGAGCCGCTGGCTCAACCGGCTGCTGAACCTACTTGGCGGTCTGACAGAGACCGGCGGACCAGAGGCCATTGCCGCCATGCGCGCCCGCGGCGATGCGTTGCTGCGGGCTGCGGCGGCGCTCGAAACACCCCCCGGAAGGAATGCCCCGGCGTCGCGCCCCTCGCCCCGGCCACCGGCCGCTGCGCGGCCCCGGCAGCTTTCGGTGACGCAGATCAAGACCCTGATCCGCGATCCATACGCCATTTATGCACGGCACGTTCTGGGCCTGAAACCGCTTGATCCGCTTGTACATTCCCCCGACGCGGCCCTGCGCGGCAATATCATCCACGACATCCTTGAGGCTTTCCTGCCGCTATGCCCCGACCCCGGCGACCCTGCGGCTCGGGACCTGCTGCTGGAGGTCTCCGAGCAACTTCTCGTCCGTGACTGCCCCTGGCCCTCGGTTCAGCGGCTCTGGCTGGCCCGGGTGGCTCGCTTCGCCCGCGCCTTCCTCGCGGATGAAGTCACACGGCGCCAACGGGCCGCGCCCGGCCCTCTGGAAAAGTCAGGCAGGATGACCCTCGATGGTGTTGATTTCACCCTGACGGCCAAGGCCGACCGGCTGGACCTGACCGAGGACGGCGCGATCTGGCTCTATGACTACAAGTCAGGCGAGGCACCCCAACCGAAAGCGCAGGAACTTTATGACAAACAGTTGATCCTCGAAGCGGCAATGATCGAACGCGGCGGCTTCGACGCCGTCGGACCGGCCTCCATCGCCGGAGCGGAATACCTGCAACTGTCGTCCGATGTGAAATCCGTTGCTGCCTGGCTGGATAGGGATGAGAGCGATTTCTTGCAGCGCTTCACCACGCTGATGCAACGTTGGGCTAGCGAGGACCTGGGCTATACGGCCCGGCGCTCGAACATGACGGCACAGGATACCGGCACCTACGATCACCTGGCCCGCTATGGTGAATGGGACGAAACACAGGATGCCAACCCCGAGGATCTGCCATGACAATGGATGACGCGACCCGCGCACAGGTGGACGCCGCCGATCCGCATGCATCGACCTGGCTGGCCGCCAATGCCGGGTCGGGCAAGACCCGTGTTCTGACAGACCGGGTAGCGCGGCTGTTGCTGGTGGGTGCCGATCCGCAGAATATCCTGTGCCTGACCTACACCAAGGCCGCAGCATCCGAGATGCAGAACCGGCTTTTCCGCAGGCTGGGCGAATGGGCGATGATGCCCGAGACCGAGCTGCTCGGGGCGTTGAGAAGACTCGGCATCGCAGACCGGATCGACGCGGACTATCTGTCGCGCGCGCGCCGACTTTTCGCAGCGGCCATCGAGACCCCGGGAGGTCTGAAGATTCAAACGATTCATTCCTTCTGCGCGGGTATCCTGCGCCGTTTCCCGCTGGAAGCCGGAGTCAGTCCCCAGTTCCGCGAGATGGAGGAACACGAGACGGACCTGCTGCGCAACGACATCCTCGAGGCCATGGCCGAGGATCGCGACAAGCCGCTGGTCGATGCGTTGGCGCGACATTTCACCGGGGCCGAGATCGCCACGCTGCTGAAAGAGATCACGGGTCAGCTGGACGCGTTTCCAGCGCCAACGGACACAAAGACCCTCAGTGCAGCACTGGGGGTCGCTGCCGATCTCTCTGTTTGCGATCTCTCCGCCACGCGCTTTGACGGTAATGACAAGGCACTTCTGAGGCGCTGGATCGACATTCTTGAACAGGGTGGTTCCACCGAGGCCAAGGCCGCGAAGCGCCTCGCAGGTATCAGCCCTGGCGAGGCCTTCGACACGGCCGACCTGGAGATCATGGAAAGCATCTTCCTCTTTGGTCCGGGCAGCAAGACCGCCCATGCCGCCAAGATCGACGCCTTCCCGACAAAGGGCACGCGCGCGGCCAATCCTGATCTTTCCGAGGCGCTCAACGATCTCATGCAGCGGGTCGAGGACACGCGAAACGCCCGCTTGCGGTGCGTTGTGCGGGACAGGACCATGGTCTTGCACCGTTTCGCTGTAACCTTTGGTGCACGCTACACCGCTGACAAGCAGCGTCGCGGGGTGCTGGATTTCGACGACCTGATCCACAAGACCCGCGCGCTTCTAACCGATCCGGCCGTAGCGCAATGGGTACTTTTCCGGCTGGATGGCGGGGTCGATCATATCCTCGTGGACGAGGCGCAGGACACCTCGCCGACCCAATGGGAGGTCATCGACCTTCTGACCCAGGAATTCACCAGCGGGCAAGGCGCCCGCACCGACCGAGACCGCACGATCTTCGTCGTCGGCGACCGCAAGCAGTCGATCTATTCCTTCCAGGGTGCGGACCCGGACCATTTCGGAACCAAGCGCGAAGAATTCGGCACCGCACTCGCCAATATCGGCAAGAACCTGCGCCCGCGTGAACTGCTCTATTCCTTCCGGTCCTCCGCCGCGATCCTTTCCTTGGTGGACCACGTTTTTGTCGGCGACAATGCCGACGGGGTAGACACAGGCCTGACTCACCTGCCCTTCCATCCTGACCAGCCAGGGCGCGTGGACCTCTGGCCAGCGCTGGAAAAGGCAGATCAACCTCAGCCCGCATGGGACGACCCCACCGACCACCCTGCCGAAAGTCACCACGAAATCGAACTGGCCCGCACGATCGCCGCCGAGATCGACCGTATGATCCGGGAAGAAACCCTGACGATCCGCGAGAACGGGACCTGGGTACGGCGCCCGGTTACACCCGGGGATGTCCTGATCCTCGTCCGGCGGCGCAGCAGTCTGTTCAGCGAAATCATCGGCGCCTGCAAGGCCGCTGGGCTGGAGATTGCCGGGGCTGACCGCCTGCACCTGGGCGACGACCTGGGCGTGCGCGATATCCTGTCGTGCCTGAGGTTCCTTGCCCTGCCCGAGGATGACCTGTCCCTGGCCGAAGCGCTCAAATCGCCGATCTTCGGCTGGCGCGAGTCGGATCTTTACAGCATCGCGCAGGGCCGCGCTCCCGGCCAGTCCCTGTGGGAGGCCCTGCGGGCGCGAGAAAAGAGCTTTCCAGAAACGCTCGCCATACTGCACGACCTGCGCGATCGGGCCGAGTTCCTGCGGCCATACGACCTGATCAACCGCATCCTCTTGGGTCATGACGGCCGCCGCAAGATGCTCGCACGTCTCGGGCACCAGGCCGAGGACGGGATTGACGGCCTTTTGGCACAATCCCTTGCCTTCGAACGGTCGGACGTGCCCAGCCTGACCGGTTTCCTCGCTTGGTTCGATGCCGAGGATATCCAGATCAAGCGACAGATGGATTCCGCCGGAGACCGGATCAGGGTCATGACGGTGCATGGCGCCAAGGGACTTGAGGCACCTATCGTCATCCTTCCAGATACTACCGATCGCAAGCCTGGCCCCCGGCAGGAAATCCTGACCACGGGGTCCGTGCCCGTCTGGAAACCGCGAAAGGAGGCCGAGCCGCCAGAGGTTGCCGAGATGCGCGCAGGCGCGGTCGCGGCCGAGTCGCGGGAGTTCCGGCGGCTGCTCTACGTGGCCCTGACACGGGCCGAAAGCTGGTTGATCATAGCAGGCGCGGGCAAGATTAGTGACGCCGGTGAAAACTGGTACAACATGGTTCGCCACGGGCTGGATCAGCTTGGTCCGATCGAAATGGAAAGCCCGACCGCCGGCCCGATCCGCAGGTTCGAATCCGGCGATTGGACCAATGCCCCGATCAGGCATGTAGAACCCGAAGACGCTTCAACCGGCCTGCCCGTGCCATCGCACAGCCCGGTGCCCGACCCCACTCCTGTTGAAAAGACCGTCGCTCCTTCGGACCTTGGTGGTGCCAAGGCCTTGCCGGGGGATATCGACGAGGACGACAGCGAGGGCGCCAAGGCGCGCGGCCGGATCATTCATACCCTGTCCGAGGTGCTGCCCGGCGTGGTCCCGGCGGACCGGGCGCGGATTGCGCAGACATTGATGGCGCGCCACGCCGACCGGAACCTTGTCGCCGACGCCGCGTCACTGATCGACGAAGTCCTGGCTTTGCTGGCCGATCCAGACCTGGCCGCGATCTTCGAGGACGGTCTGCCCGAGGTGGATATCACCGCGACCTTGCCCGAACTACGCGACAGCCGCATCCACGGGGCGATCGACAGGCTACTGGTCACGAAGACCGAGGTGCTGGCGGTCGATCTGAAATCCAACCGTGTCGTCCCCGATCGGGTCGAGCAGGTGCCCCTTGGTCTGCGGCGCCAGATGGCCGCCTATCGTGGCGCGCTGACGCAGATCTATCCAGACAGGGCCGTGGGGACCGCACTCCTTTGGACACGGACAGGTGCCTTGATGAAATTGCCCGACGATATGCTGTCGCATGCCCTTGCTGAGGCGCCCACATCTTGACGGCGCGGGTCGGCGCCCATACGTTCCAAATTCAAGATATTTTCAAGCCCAGGAGATCCCAATGGCTACCGTTGCTGTCACCGACGATACGTTCGATGCCGAAGTCCGTAAGTCCGATATCCCCGTCGTGGTAGACTTCTGGGCGGAATGGTGCGGCCCCTGCAAACAGATCGGCCCCGCGCTTGAGGAGCTGTCCGAGGAGATGGCCGGCAAGATCAAGGTCGCCAAGGTCGACGTGGACCAGAATCCGATGTCGCCCGGCCAGATGGGTGTGCGCGGCATTCCCGCCCTGTTCATCTTCAAGGATGGCGAGGTGATCTCCAACAAAGCAGGCGCGGCACCCAAGGCCGCCCTTCAGAGCTGGATCGAGGAGAGCATCTGATCCCACGCCGCGCAAGGCAGGCAAGGGGCGCCCCCGCGGGGCGCCCTTTTTCGTTGCGGGCTTGAGTCCCGCCGCCCCGGGCGCCATATCGTGACGAGATTGGAAAGGACGCGGCATGGCGGAACAGGATTTTCCCGGTTGGCACGGCACCACGATCGTGGCGGTGCGCAAGGACGGCAAGGTGGTGATCGCAGGTGACGGGCAAGTCACGCTGGGTCAGACTGTCATAAAGGGCACAGCGCGCAAGGTGCGCCGGATCAGCCCGGGCGGGCATGACGTGATCTGCGGCTTTGCCGGGTCTACCGCAGATGCCTTCACCCTGCTCGAACGACTGGAAAAGAAACTGGAATCGACCCCAGGGCAGTTGCAGCGCGCCGCGGTCGACCTCGCCAAGGACTGGCGTACCGACAAGTACCTGCAAAAGTTGGAGGCCTTCCTGATCGTCAGCAATGGCAAGGACCTGTACGTCATCACCGGCGCAGGTGACGTGCTGGAGCCCGAACACGATGTCACTGCCATCGGCTCGGGCGGGAATTACGCGCTTGCCGCGGGGCGTGCCCTAATGGACAGCGACATGGACCCCGAGAGCATTGCCCGCCGCGCCATGGCTATCGCCGCCGATATCTGCGTCTACACCAACGACAACCTTACGGTGGAAACGGCCGAGGCATGATCGAGCGCGACGATCTTCGCGCCGCGGTTTCGGCCGGTATCGTGACTGAGCGGCAGGCCGCCGCACTGGCCACGCTTTCCGACAGCCGCCGCGGTGCGCGCGAAGGCTTGTCCCCCGGCGATGAACCCTTCGAACTGTTCAAGGGCTTCAACGAGATATTCATCGTGATCGGCCTGGTCATTCTGGCCTCTGGCTGGCTGGGTATGAATGCCGTCACCATGACCACGGAAATCGTGAACTACCGCACCCAGACGATCACCACGGCCGCGATCGCGGCGGCGGTACTCTGGCTGCTATCCGAATACTTCATTCGTCGCCGTCGCATGGTCGCGCCGGCGATCGCCCTGTCGGTCCTGTTTGCAGCCAATGCCGCAGCCGGACTTATTGCCGCGTTCGCACAGCCCTTCATGGTCGTACAGCAGGATTTTTCGAGTCTGCCCTGGCCTTTCGGGCTGACCACGCTGGCACTTGCGGTCTTCTGGTTGCGGTTCCGAGTGCCCTTCGCCATGGCCATGATCGCCGTGGGGCTTTTCGTCGTGGCCATTCTCCTGGCGGCGACCTCTGCCGGCTCACCGACCAATGTGGATGATCTTTTCCTGCTGTCCGCCGATGGCCCCTTTGCCTGGATCACCCTGGCACTGGGCGTGCTGGTCTTCGTCGGGGCCATGTGCTTCGACATGAGCGACCCGCACCGCGTGACCCGTCGATCCGCAAACGGGTTCTGGCTGCATCTCGTGGCCGCGCCCGCACTGGTGAACACCCTGGCACTGAGCCTTCTGGACAGGGATGGATCACTACTGTTTCTGCTGGCCGTGCTCGCTTTATTCGCGTTGGTGGCCATCGTGATTGACCGCCGGTCATTCCTGATCGCGGCCATCGGCTATGTCGTCACGCTTTCCTTTACCGTTCTAAGCGAGAGCCACGCCGCAACGACCATCGTCGCCCTGGGAGCCGTACTGCTTGTGCTGGGCGCCTTCTGGGAAGGCATCCGGGCGCGACTGCTGCGACTCATGCCCTTCCTGCCACTCGACCGGCTGCCGCCCTCGACCTGAGCCCGACCCGAAAAGGACACCCATGACCGACCTGACCCCACGCGAAATCGTCTCCGAACTCGACCGTTTCATCATCGGCCAAAAGGACGCCAAGCGCGCGGTCTCCGTGGCCTTGCGCAACCGCTGGCGCCGCAAGCAACTGGGTGACGACCTCCGCGACGAGGTCTATCCCAAGAACATCCTGATGATCGGCCCCACCGGCGTCGGCAAGACCGAGATCAGCCGTCGCCTGGCCAAGTTGGCCCGGGCGCCGTTCCTCAAGGTCGAGGCCACGAAGTTCACGGAAGTGGGCTATGTCGGGCGCGACGTGGAACAGATCATCCGGGATCTCGTCGATGCCGCCATCGTCCAGACGCGCGAATACATGCGGGAGGACGTGAAATCCAAAGCGCATCGGTCCGCCGAGGAACGGGTCATCACTGCCATAGCGGGGGATGACGCCCGCGAGGCCACCCGCGAGATGTTCCACAAGAAACTCAAGGCGGGTGAGCTGGATGACACGGTGATCGAGCTGGAGCTACAGGACAGTTCCAACCCGCTTGGCGGCATGGAGATGCCCGGCCAGCCGGGGATGGCGCCGGGCATGGACCTGGGTGCGATCTTCGGCAAGGCCTTCGGCGGGCGGACAGTCAAGAAGCGCGTTACCGTCGCCGATAGCTATGACCTGCTGATCAACGACGAGGCCGACAAGCTTCTGGACGACGAACTGGTCACGAAACAGGCCGTAGAGAGCGTCGAGCAGAACGGCATCGTATTCCTGGACGAGATCGACAAGGTCTGCCGCAATGCCGATGCACGCGGTGCCGATGTCAGCCGCGAGGGCGTGCAGCGCGACCTGCTGCCGCTGATCGAGGGCACCACCGTGAGCACAAAGCATGGCCCGGTCAAAACTGATCATATCCTGTTCATTGCCTCGGGCGCGTTCCATATTGCCAAGCCGTCGGACCTGCTTCCGGAACTTCAGGGGCGTCTGCCGATCCGGGTGGAATTGCGCGCGCTGACCGAGGGGGATTTCATCCGTATCCTGACAGAGACGGACAATGCCCTGACCCGGCAATATACTGCCCTAATGGGCACCGAACAGGTGACCGTATCCTTCACCGAAGATGGGATCGCCGCCCTGGCCCGGATCGCTGCCGAGGTTAACGAGAGCGTCGAGAATATTGGCGCGCGCAGGCTCTATACTGTCATGGAGCGGGTCTTCGAAGAGTTGTCCTTCACCGCGCCCGACAAGGCCGGAGAGGAGATCGTCGTGAATGCCGATTTCGTCGAGGACCACCTGGGAGAGCTCAGCCGTTCCGCCGATCTGAGCCGCTACGTCCTGTGATGAAGGTCTATCCCAGCGCACTGATCGTGGCGGTTGCGCTGCTTTCGGCCTGCACCCCGCGTGGCACGATCGTCCTGGACCCCTCTGCCGCCGAAATAGGTGACGTGCGGTCCATCTACTACTCCACCACCCGGGAGAAGAGCGACGCCCCGGGCGTGATCTACGGAACCGAGCGCGTCGAAACACCGAGCTATGGGCGTATCGAGCTGTCGGTGCCGCCGGACAGGATGGCGGGCGATGTCTCCTATCCCGGCAAAGATCCCGATCCGAGAACAGATTTCCTGGCCACGGCTTCGACAGGCTTTGCAGGCCCATCGGCCTTTCGTCAGGCAATGGCCCAAGATTTGCGGGCGCTGCCCGAGAATCAGCGCGATGTCGTCGTCTTTGTTCACGGTTTCAACAGCACGTTTTCGGAGGGTATGATCCGGCTGGCCCAGCTGGCCGAAGACCTTTCCATACCGGGTCTGGCTGTTCACTATGCCTGGCCCAGCCTGAACAATCCGCTTGGCTACAGCTACGACCGTGACAGCGTTCTGTTCGGGCGTGACGGGCTCGAAACACTGCTTGCCGAAGTCAAGGCAGCCGGGGCCGCGGATATCATCCTCGTCGGTCATTCTCTAGGGTCGTTGATGACGATGGAAACGCTGCGTCAGATCGAGATCGGCGACGAAGATGCCGCCTCACGCACGGTCCACGGCGTCATCCTCATGTCGCCGGATATAGACGTTGAGCTGTTTCTCGCACAGGCCCACCGGATCGGCACGCTGCCCCAGCCGTTCCTGATTTTCACCTCGAAACGCGACCGAGCGCTTCAGTTGTCTGCACGGCTGACCGGTCAGCGGGAACGTCTGGGCAACCTTTCTCAGGTGGACCGGGTTTCCGATCTTGACGTCACCATGCTGGACGTCACGAATTTCCGGGACGGCACACGCCACCTCACGCCGGCGACGTCTCCAACGCTGATCGCACTCATGCAGGACCTCAACGAAGTCAATGCCGCCTTCCAGGGGGAACGCGCAGGCCGCACAGGCCTCCTGCCAGGAACCGTGCTGACCGTTCAGAACGCCACCCAGATCATCCTGTCCCCCGTCATGGCGCTGAACTAGGACGGATTCGGTCTTTCCACTGGTGGACGAATGGCGCAGAGAGTCATCCATGCGCCTGATAGACTTCATCAAGCAGAACGCGGCTTTCCTGTCTGCCGGGTTTCTGCTGACCTTTGGATCGGCCTTCGGGCAAACCTTCTTCATTTCACTTTTCGCGGGGGAAATCCGGGCAGAATTCGGCCTGAGCCATGCACTCTGGGGGCAAATCTACGCGATCGGTACCTTGGCAAGTGCGCTGGTGATGGTCTGGTCCGGTGCCTTGACGGACGTGTTCCGTATTCGTGCGCTGGGGGCAATGATCCTGGTCGGAACGGCTGGTGCATGTCTCCTCATGGCTGCGGCACCGGTCTGGTGGGCACTTGTTCCGGCAATCTTCTTCCTGAGGGTCATGGGCCAGGGCATGATGAGCCATATGGGCCAGGTCGCCATGTCACGCTGGTTCGTGGCAACGCGGGGCAAGGCGCTGTCCATAGCCAGCCTGGGCTTTTCCGTCGCAGAAGCCACGCTTCCGATCCTGATCGTGGCGATTCTGGTCTGGTTCGACTGGCGTTTGGTCTGGGTCGGCTGCGCTGTCTTCGCGATGATCCTGCTTCCGATCCTTCAACGCCTTCTGCGATTGGAGCGCACCCCACAAGACGATGCGAAAAGCGCGCAATCGCTCGGGCTCGAAGGGCATCACTGGACCCGGCACGAGGTGCTCCGGCATCGGCTGTTCTGGTTCATGATCCCCGCGCTTCTTGGACCGCCCGCCTTCAACACGGCCTTTTTCTTTCAGCAGGTTCACTACGCCGAAACAAAGGGGTGGACCCACCTGGAGCTGGTCGCGCTCTTCCCGCTCTACACGACAATCAGCGTCGCGGCTGCTTTCGGCACAGGGTTCGTCATCGACAAGGTCGGCACACGTAAATTGATGCCCATCTACCAATTCCCCATGGCGTTGGGCTTCGTCGCTTTCTCGCTGGCGCAGACGCCCTGGGGCGCGGCGTTCGGGCTCATGCTCATGGCCATGGGAGCGGGGGCAAACAATCCCATCACCTCGGCGTTCTGGGCTGAGTTCTACGGGACGCGGAACATCGGAGCGATCAAGGCCATGGGCACGGCGATCATGGTTCTTGGTTCTGCCGTAGGGCCAGGGCTGACTGGTAGCCTGATAACTGCGGGGGTCGGAATCGAGGCACAGATGCTCTGGATTGCGGGTTATTTCGCCCTGACCTGTATCGCCGCGGCATTCGGTATCGCCAGCCTGCGGACTTCAGCCCCGGCGACGTAGATAGACGTAAAAGGCCCCGTGCCCGCCGTGGCGGGCATGGGCCTCGCTCACTTGCAGGACGATCGGACCAAGCGGCGGCATCCGCAGCCATTGAGGCACCTGATGGCGCAACACGCCCAATCGTGTCGGGATAGGGTCGCCGGTATCGCGCGGTTTCCCCTTGCCCGTGATGACGAGGACCAACCGCCGCCCAATGGCTTGCGACGACAGAATGAATGACGTGAGTTCAGGATGCGCCTGTGCCAGGGTCATCCCGTGCAAATCAATCCGGGCCTCGGGCTTGAGCTTGCCGCGCTTGAGTTTGCCATGGGTCTTGCGATCCATGGCGATCGGTGCCCGGCCCATCTGTTCCCCCAACGACGGCAGCAGGTCATGATCGCCGGAATGGTCGATCTTCTCACCGATGCGGAATGCGGTAACGGGGGATGCCGTCTCATCGTCCGCTGGTGTCTTGGCGTCGGGTTTCCGCCGGCCGGACAAGCGCGGCTCGGAGCGGTTCTCCAACGGTTTGGCCGTGCGCGCCACCTTGTCCCAGAGATCCCGCTCCTCAGGCGAAAGATGGCGCGGCCGTCTCATCGCACGGTCTCTGGCACCAGGGCCAGCGCACGCTGAATCGGCATCAGAACGATCATCCGACCGCCATCCCGGATGCGGCCCGCACGTTGCCCGGCCACGTCGCCCGTACCGATGAAGATATCCGCCCGTTGCGCCCCCGTGATAGCCGAGCCGGTATCCTGGGCGACCATAAGCCGATTCAACGGACCCTCGCCCGATTTTTCGATCCAGACAGGGCTGCCAAGGCGAACGATGGACGGGTCGACGGCAATCGTCCGGCCGGGCGTGACTGGCCTACCCATCGCCCCCAACGGGCCTTGGTCGGCGGGGACATGATTGATTTCCCGAAAGAAAACAAAGCTCTTGTTGGTCCAGAGCAGTTCCTGTCCTGCTTCGGGGTTACGCCGGACCCAGGATCGGATCACATCGGTCGAAACCTGGTAGGGTTCATAGACCCCGCGGCGCACCAGTTCCGACCCGACCGAGGAATACTCGTGTCCGTTCGCCCCGCCATAACCGACGCGGATCACGGATCCGTCGTCCAGCCTGACCCGTCCCGACCCTTGCACTTGGAGGAAGAACACGTCGACCGGATCATCGATCCAGGCGATTTCCAGTCCTTTTCCGTCCAGCACTGCGCGTTCCTCGATCTCTCGGCGAGTAAACCAAGGATCCTCAATCCCGTCGGGCGGCCTGTAGAGGGGATATTGATACGGGCCGCCCCGAAAGCGTGCGCCCGTGAGTTCAGGTTCGTAATAACCAGTGAAAAGCATGTCGCGGCCGTCCTCGATCAGGACTGGCACAAAGAATGTCTCGAAGAAACGCCGCGCCTCTTGCCCCTTGCGGGCCAAGGCGCAGATGGTGCGCCAATCCTCGGCGTCGATGTCCCCGCAGGTTCGCAGGAAAACGTCCAGACCGGCCTGATGATCGTCCTCGGCCCAGCCGCGCAGGTCGGAAAAACTCAGCAGGCTGTAATTTGGATCAGCCATGACAGTCCCACCCGCCAGGGTCAGGGCAAACACGGCCGATCCGATCCGCCCCGTCATTCTTCCTGTCATTCGCCCGTTGCGACAAGAATCCAGTTCGGGTCCGAGGTTCCCATCTTGCGTGCAAAGGTCCACACGTCCCGCTGTCGCTTGATATCGCTGGACGATCCCTCGATGATCTCACCCGCGCTGTCGCGCACGACCGAGGTCATCTCTCCAAGGAACCGAACCGTCAGCTCTGCCTCGTTGGTCATATCATCGAAATCGGCATCCATCAGCCTGAGTTCGGAGACGCCCACGAAGGTAAACTCGATGTCGAGTTCCTGTTCCCGGCGAGACTCGACGACCTCTGCAAAAGCCTCGTAGACATCTTCGGACAGGAAAGGCTTGATATCCGCCATATCGCCCTGTTCGAAGGCCGTAAGGATCATCTCGTACGCACCCCGCGCACCTTGAAGGAATTCATTGACGGAGAAACTGTTATCGATCCGTTTCATCTTTGCGAGCGCCTTGGCCGCATCGCTGTCATCGGCAACGTTATCAATGATGTCATGATCCGGCCCGCTTTCGATGACTTCAAGCTCCGGTCCCTGGTTCTGGTTGCCAGGCTGGCGCGGCACAGGGGACTTCTCGAACCCTTCCCGGGTTCCCAGGACGCTCCGCAGCCGGAGGATCAGGAAAACGGCGATCCCGGCGAGGACCAATAGCTGTATAATAGGCGAATTCATGGATATCTCTCTTGCGGATGTAGCAACCTTGACCTGTCGAACCTATGTAAGGTTGCGACGGGGCCAAGTCCACCTCGGGACCTGCCTACTTCTGCCAGAGAGAGGACCTGAATGCCGCTTTTTCTCCTCTTCATCGCGATTCCGCTGATCGAGATCACGCTGTTCATCCAGCTGGGAGGTCTCATAGGGTTGGGCTGGACGCTGTTCATCGTGGTGGCCACGGCGATCCTGGGGGCGGCCATGGTGCGCAGCCAAGGCGCCATGGCTATGGAGCGGCTGCGGCGCTCGATGGCAGATCTCGACGATCCTTCGGAGCCGCTCGCTCATGGCGCAATGATCCTGTTTTCCGGTGCCTTGTTGCTGACGCCGGGTTTCTTCACCGACGCTGTGGGGTTCGCTCTACTTGTCCCCCGGATACGTCAGGCTCTATTCGGTTGGGCCCGCAAGCGCCTGAGGGTGCAATCATTCCAAATGGGTCCGGACAGCGCCGCCGATCGTGGCCCCGGCAACCGTCGCCCGCCGCGCGACAGGGTCGTGGACGCAGAGTTCGAGGACATACCACCCGATCAGCCGCCACGCGACGAAGGCTCCGGCTGGACGCGCCACTGACGCCGCGGCCATTGAGGCTACTGCAATCGGCTGCTACGAAGCGTTCAATCATGTGAACCAGGAGTGCCCGATGGCCGAGAACGAGAATGGTGCAGCGGAAGATACCTCCGCCACGCAGCAGCAAGCCCCGCAAATCAAGAACAAGATCCTTGCACAGTATACCCGTGACATCTCCTTCGAGAACGTCATGGCCCAGAACGGTGTAGATGGCGAGATAAAGCCCGAGATCAAGGTCGAGGTCAGCCTCGATGGCCGCAAGCGCGCGACGGAAAACCAATACGAAGTGATCACCAAGATGAAGGTCACCTCGACCAACCAAGGCACGGACAAGACACTGTTCCTGTTGGAGCTCGAGTATGCCGGGATCTTTCAGGTCGAGGGCGTGCCGGATGACCAGCTTCATCCCTTCCTTCTGATCGAATGCCCGCGCCAGACCTTCCCCTTCGTACGCCGGATCGTAAGCGACGTGACCCGCGATGGTGGTTTTCCGCCGCTGAACCTGGAGCAGATCGATTTCCTTGCGCTCTACCGCCAGCAGATCGCTCAGCGCCAACAGCAACAGCAACAGCAACAATCCGACGCCTGAAAGTCAGCCGTACAGCGTTTTCCAAAGGGCATCCGCGCCCAACGTCTCGACAAAGGCGGTATGGGCATTCCTTTCCCGATCCGTAAGCCGCGGCGGCAAGGCATCGGGCCGCGGGCGCGGACGCCAGTCATCGTTTGACACGGCCGCCCGATCCAGTCCGGCGGTCGAAAGAACCAGGCCCGGTTGCCGGCCACCGATCAATTCAAGGTAGACCTCTGCCAGGATTTCACTATCCAGAAGTGCCCCGTGCAACGTCCGGGCCGCGTTGTCGATGCTGAATCGGCGACAGAGTGCATCAAGCGAAGCTGGCGAACCGGGGTACTTTCGTCGCGCCATATCAAGGGTGTCGACAGCCTGATCCCACGGGATCTGTGCCAAGCTGGCCCACCCCAGTTCGGCATTGAGAAATTTCATGTCGAACGCGGCATTATGAATAACCAGCTTCGCATCCCCGATGAAATCAAGAAACGCCTGCCCCACGGCGCCGAACACCGGCTTGTCCCGCAATGTGACCTCAGCAGCGGCCGCGGGGCGGGGAGGGTCCAGCAGATCGGGGCCGATTCCATGAACGTCGAAGGCTGATTGCGGCATGTCCCGTTGCGGGTTGATATACTGATGATAGGTGCGTCCCGTCGGCATGTGATTCAGGAGTTCGATCGCGCCGATCTCGACCAGGCGATCGCCCTGCCCTGGCTCGAAGCCGGTGGTTTCGGTATCGAGAACGATTTCACGCATGGGTCTTCCTCAGCTCTTTCAGCAGTGATCTGACAGTTGCGCGCGTGCCGTCAAGCGTCTGGGTTTCGATCACGTGGTCGGCCTTGGCGCGCTTCTCGGAATCGGGCATCTGGCGCGACAGAAGGTCGTTCAACTGGTCCTCGGTCATTCCGGGGCGGGGCAGGACGCGGGCCTTCTGCACTTCGGCCGGTGCCGAGACGCACAGGGTCACATCCAACCACGTTTCCGCGCCGGTTTCGAACAGCAGGGGAATATCGAGGAGAACAATCGGTACATCTGCGTGTCGATCCAGGAAAGCCTGCCGATCGGCAGCAACCAGAGGATGAACGACGGATTCAAGCACGGCATAGTTTTCTGGAGAGGCCCGGAGCATTCCCTTGAGGCGCTCACGCGAGACTTCCCCGTTGATAACCGCCTCGGGGAATGCCTTTTCGATCTCAGGCACTGCCGAGCCGCCAAGGGAATAGAGCCGATGGACCGCAGCGTCTGCATCCCAAACCGGCACGCCTTCCTCCGCGAACATCTGAGCGGTGGTGCTCTTGCCCATCCCGATAGACCCGGTGAGCCCGACCAGGCAGGTCATTCCAGGACCGCGGCCCGGGTATCGTCATCCACCACGGGACGGACTCCAAACCACCGCTCAAATCCGGGAACAGCTTGGTGCAGCAGCATTCCCAGGCCGTCAACGGTCGTGCACCCTATTTCTTTGGCCTCTCGCAGAAGGCGCGTTTGCAAAGGGGAATAGACAAGGTCTGTCACCACGGCGTCGCTCCGCAATCCGTCAAGCGGCACGCGCAATTCGGGCTGTCCGGTCATCCCGAGCGAGGTGGTGTTAACAACGGTGGTCGCCGCTTCAAGCATGTTGCCGGCTTGAACCCAATCTACCACGGTGATCCGTGACCCAAATTCCGCTCGCAGGGCATCGGCACGCGGCCGTGTTCTGTTGCTCAGCAAGATCTCCTTCACGCCAACTTCGATCAAGGAGGTCAGGACAGCCCTGGCCGCGCCTCCTGCCCCCAAGACAGCCGCGGGTCCATTGTCAGGTTTCCAACTTGGCGCGTTCTGTTGGAGGTTAGCAATGAAACCGTAACCATCCGTATTGTCGGCATGAATCTTGCCGTCGCGGCGAAATATGATGGTATTCGCGGCGCCGATAAGCGTGGCCCGGTCTGTGACCAGATCTGCAACTTCGAGCACCGCTTCCTTGTAGGGAATCGTGACGTTGATCCCGGCGAAACCCATCGCCGGAAGCGTCCGGACAACCTGTTCCAAGTCTGCCTCGGCCACCGGGATGGGAACATAATATCCGGCGAGATCATATCTGGTCAGCCAATGCCGGAACAGGCGTGGGGACCTTGAATGCGCGACTGGGTTCCCCAGCACACCGGCCAAGGAAATACGAGTATCGGTCATGATGGCAATGTCCCGCGAAGTGCCAGATATGACAAGAGTTCAAGCAGGGGCAAACCCTGCACCGTGAAATGATCGCCTGCGATGTTGCTGAAAAGTCTGATCCCTTCTTCCTCGATCTTGTAACCACCAACGGACGAGCGGATGCTGTTCCAGTTGCGGGCGATATAGTCGTCGCGATAGGCATCGGAAAAGGAGCGCATGGTCAGGCGCGCCACGCCGACATGACGCCAGACGGGTTCATGGCGCTGGTAAAGCACCGCGGCGGCAAGAAGCTGATGCGTGCTTCCTCGCAGTGCGGTAAGTTGTTCGCTGGCGTGTTCGGCGCTATCCGGTTTCGACAGTATGGACTGACCGTGGGCCAGGACCTGATCACATCCGAGAACGAGTGCGTCGGGGGCTTTTTGCGAGACCTTGCGTGCCTTCATCTCGGCGAGTGCATCGGCGATGTCACGTGGCATCGCCCCCTCCTGCATCATCGACGCCTTGAGGGACTCCTCGTCGATGCGCGCGGGGATCGATTCGTGCGGAACCGCAGCTGCATGCAGCATTTGCGACCGAATCTCGGAAGCAGAGGCTAGAACAACCTGTTCTTTCATGTGGATATCCCGGTGTGTTGATCGGTGCGGAACTTTCGGAAGACCCGACTGGCTGTCACCACCCTGGTGTCGCCCGTGGAAAGCTTGGTTCTTGTTCAGGAGTTGTGCCTAATTGTCCACGCGGGACAAGGACGAATCCGTGTTGTGTATAACTTCCATCTGGAACAGCCTGGTTGAGAAAGCAACACTTATTTAGCAAAGGTCATTCTATAAAAATCTTTGTAAATCAGTGATTTGTAGTTATTTCTGAGCCTGTGGCAACTGATGTCGAGCCTCAAGGTCCTGGGGATGACCCAGAGGAAAAGATCGCTTCGAGGAGTTATCCCCGGCCTCACCACAACCACAATATTCTAAAGAATATTCTATGGTTAAGAAGGTGAAGTCCAAAATTTCCGACACTTCAGACTGCTTGACTTGATACTGGCACACGCCTAGTTAGGCAAAGCTCCGTCCGGAGCATCTATTTCCACGTACATGAGCTAAAGCTGATGCTTTCAGCAGGAGACGACCCTTGTCCGATCAACGTTTGAATCTGTCCGACCTAAAGGCGCAAAGCCCCAAGGACCTGCTTTCGATGGCGGAAGAACTTGAAATCGAGAACGCCTCGACAATGCGCAAAGGCGAGATGATGTTCTCGATCCTGCGTGAACGGGCGGATGATGGCTGGATCATTGGTGGTGACGGAGTTCTCGAAGTGCTTCAGGATGGGTTCGGATTCCTGCGGTCCCCCGAAGCCAATTATCTCCCGGGCCCGGATGATATTTACGTCAGCCCCGAGATGATAAAGAAATTCTCCTTGCGGACGGGTGATACGGTTGCAGGCGTGATAAAGGAACCAAATGACACCGAGCGGTATTTCGGTCTCATCACGGTAGAATCAATCAATTTTTCGGATCCGGACAAGGCCAAGCACAAGGTCGCATTCGATAACCTGACACCGCTTTATCCCGATGACCGTCTGAACATGGAGATCGAGGATGATCCGACGGTCAAGGATCGTTCTGCCCGGATCATCGATCTGGTGGCCCCGATTGGAAAAGGCCAGCGGTCGCTTATCGTGGCCCCGCCTAGAACCGGCAAGACGGTGCTGCTGCAAAACATCGCGCATTCGATCGAGCATAATCACCCGGAATGCTATTTGATCGTTCTTCTGATCGATGAGCGCCCGGAGGAAGTGACCGACATGCAGAGGTCAGTGAAAGGCGAGGTGATTTCATCGACATTTGATGAACCTGCGACCCGTCACGTAGCCGTGTCCGAGATGGTGATAGAGAAGGCCAAGCGCCTGGTCGAACACAAACGTGACGTCGTCATCCTTCTGGATTCGATTACCCGTCTTGGCAGAGCTTACAACACGACTGTTCCGAGTTCGGGCAAGGTATTGACAGGCGGGGTCGATGCCAATGCATTGCAACGGCCCAAGCGGTTCTTTGGCGCGGCAAGAAATATAGAGGAAGGCGGGTCTCTGACGATCATTTCGACCGCGCTGATCGACACGGGCAGTCGCATGGATGAAGTCATTTTCGAAGAGTTCAAGGGCACAGGCAACAGCGAGATCGTGCTGGATCGCAAGGTGGCGGACAAGCGCGTTTTCCCGGCAATGGACATCCTGAAATCCGGAACGCGGAAAGAGGATCTTCTGATCGATAAGGCTGATCTTCAAAAGACCTTTGTGTTGCGGCGTATCCTCAACCCGATGGGGACGACGGATGCAATTGAATTCCTGATTTCGAAGCTTAAGCAGACGAAGACGAATTCCGACTTCTTCGAGTCTATGAACACCTGACGATACCGGGAGGGATCAGATGGATACCATTTTTGCCCAGGCAACCGCTGCGGGCAAGGCCGGGGTCTCCATCGTGCGCGTTTCGGGCCCTGATGCGCGCGCCGCAGCGGCTGTTTTTGGCGTTGAGCTTGCTTCATTGGATCGAAAGGTTGGCCGACTCCTGGACCGTGATGGGGCATTGATTGATATTGCCTTTATTCTGTCCTTTGAGCCGGGGCGCAGTTTCACGGGTGAGCCGGTCGTTGAGTTCCATACGCATGGATCGTCAGTGATCGTTTCCCGCGTTCTGAACAGGTTGGCCGAAGCTGGGTTCCGCCTGGCCGATGCGGGAGAATTCACGCGGCGAGCTTTGGAAACCGGTCAACTGGATCTTGCGCAGGTCGAGGGACTAGCCGACTTGATCGACGCGGAAACAGAAGAACAACGTCGCCAAGCGGTTCGGATTTTCGACGGCGCGCTCGGGGGGCTTGTGGAGGGTTGGCGGGTCAAGTTGATCCGTGCTGCGGCCTTGTTGGAAGCGACGATCGATTTCGCCGAAGAGGATGTGCCGGAGGACGTTTTTCCAGAGGTGAATGACTTGCTGACATCAGTGCATGGTGAGCTTTTGACGGAGGCTGACGGGGCTGACGTTCGAGAGCGTGTACGCGACGGTTTCGAAGTTGCAATCGTGGGTGCGCCCAACACAGGAAAATCCACGCTGTTGAACCGCTTGGCCGGTCGTGATGCTGCCATAACGTCGGAACATGCGGGAACGACGCGGGACGTGATTGAAGTCCGGATGGATCTCAAGGGGTTGCCTGTAACAATCCTTGATACTGCGGGCCTTAGGGTTGCCGAGGACGCGGTTGAGCGGATTGGGATTGATGTTGGTAGAAAGCGTGCCAGCCGGGCGGATCTTCGGATTTACCTGCTGAGGTCGGAAGATGAGGAAATTACGCCCCTGTCATCAGACGATATCCTGCTGCTTGGCAAGGCGGACTGCCAGGTGGGGTCCACAAAGCCGGGGGTGTCAGGTATGACGGGCGCCGGTGTTGATGATCTCGTAGACAGAGTTGCCTTGACCTTGTCAGATCGTGTTCGATCAGCCGGCGCGGCGACGCGCGCGCGTCACGCGGTGGCATTGAGGGAGGGTGTCGCCCAGATCGGTCAGGTGTTGGAGAGACTGGCCTCGAATGATATTGAGAGTGTCGACCTTCTGGCAGAGGACGTCCGCACTGCCATAAGGGCGCTTGACGCTCTTCTGGGGCGTGTGGATGTTGAATCTCTACTTGATGAGATCTTCACGAGCTTCTGCATTGGAAAGTGAGGCATGTTTCACGTGAAACATTTGAATTATGATGTTGTTGTAATCGGTGGCGGCCATGCGGGCGCCGAAGCCGCCCATGCCGCCGCGCGAATGGGTGTTCAAACGGCGCTGATCACAATAACCTTGGGCGGCATCGGCGTAATGTCCTGTAATCCAGCAATTGGCGGTCTTGGCAAGGGTCACCTTGTCAGAGAGATTGATGCACTGGACGGTGTCATGGGACGCGTGGCGGATCGGGCCGGTATCCAGTTTCGGCTTCTGAACAGACGGAAGGGCCCTGCCGTGCAAGGGCCGCGTACTCAGGCGGACCGTAAGCTTTACAGTGCGGCAATGCTGGACATAACGCGGGCACGTCCCGGCCTCCAAATCATTGAGGGCGAGGTTGTGGACATCCGTATCGCCAACGATCGGGCAGCCGGTGTTGTCTTGGCGGACGGGAGTGAAATATCAGCGCGACGGGTGATCTTGACGACGGGAACTTTCCTACGGGGCGTTATCCACTTGGGCGAGGAACGGATCCCGGCAGGAAGAATGGGCGATCGGCCCACGGTTAAGCTGGCTGAACGTCTTGATCACCTGGGGTTGCCACTTGGTCGGCTCAAGACCGGCACTCCACCTCGCCTTGATGGCAAGACAATCAACTGGGGCGAGGTCGATCGTCAGGAGGCGGACGCTGATCCGACGTTGTTCAGCTTCATGCACGACAAGCCGTTCGCTCGACAAATCGCATGTGGTATCACACATACCAACAATACCACCCACGATATTATTAGAGCCAACTTGCACCAGTCAGCAATGTATGGCGGTCATATAGACAGTGTCGGGCCACGGTATTGTCCGTCCATTGAAGACAAGATCGTTCGTTTTGAGGACAAGGAATCACACCAAGTTTTCCTCGAACCCGAAGGGCTTGATGACAATACCGTTTATCCCAACGGTATTTCGACCTCCCTGCCAGCCGACGTGCAAGAGGCTTATGTCCGTTCAATGATCGGCCTTGAAGATGCGGTCATCCTTCAGCCGGGCTACGCAATCGAGTATGATTACGTCGATCCACGGTGCTTGACACGGCAGTTGCAATTACAGGCGTTGCCCGGTCTTTTCTTCGCTGGCCAAATCAATGGAACAACAGGTTACGAAGAGGCCGCAGCGCAGGGACTCGTTGCTGGGCTTGCCGCAGCGAGTGAGATATTGGAGAAGGAGCCCGCAGAATTCGACAGGGCGAGTTCCTACATAGGCGTCATGGTGGATGATCTGGTGACGCGTGGGGTGACGGAACCCTATCGTATGTTCACATCACGGGCAGAATTCCGTTTGGCCTTGCGGGCCGATAACGCTGATCAGAGGTTGACGCCGATCGGACGAGAGCTGGGCTGTGTCGGAGATGCCCGTTGGAGTATGTACAATGAAAAGACCGAAACCCTCGCGCGGTTCAGGTCCTGTCTTGAAGATACACGAATCAGTTCGCGGGCGTTGTCGGAAGCAGGAGTGAAGGTAAATCCTGACGGTCCCAAACGGTCGCTCTTTGAAGCGCTTTCAATCCATGGAACGAATTTTTCGCAAATCTCTTCGTTCCTGCCGGAAGACGACCGGTGTGTCGAGCCTGGTATTGTCAGTCAGGCCGAGATTGAAGCGCTCTACCACCATTATGTTGCGCGACAAAAAAAAGACGTGGAATTACTGCGCAAGGACGAGGCGCTACGCTTGCCCTGCGATATCGACTACGGGACGTTGTCCGGCCTTTCAGGGGAGCTTGCTGCGAAACTCGAGAGGGTGCGGCCGGAAACGGTTGGTCAGGCTGGTCGGATCGAGGGGATGACGCCGGCGGCGCTCAGTCTGTTGGTGGCGGTTATTCGCAAGGCTGATGTTCGGACCAAGGCCAGTTGATGGGGGATGAGCTGATCGCTGGCTTGAGTGTTTCACGTGAAACATCGCAGGACTTGCAAACCTTCACCAAACTGACAAAGAAATGGACCCGAAGGATAAACCTTGTCGCGCCATCAACCGTTGACATCATCTGGGATCGCCACATCCGTGATTCCGCCCAGCTCCTGCAAAAAGCGCCCAATCAATGGCAGCACTGGCTGGACCTTGGAAGCGGAGGCGGCTTTCCGGGTCTTGTGATCGGCATCCTCGCGCCAAGGGACTGCCGTGTTACGCTGGTGGAGAGCGACCTGCGAAAATGCACCTTTCTGAGAACGGTAATCCGAGAGCTTGAACTGAACGTCAAAGTCGTAAACGCACGGATCGAAGAGCTTGAAGTCGACCCGGCAGACGTCGTGTCAGCGCGCGCGCTCGCGCCTCTTGGACAGCTCTTGGATTATGCGGCGCGAAGCCTCGATGAACGGGGAATCGCCTTGTTTCCGAAAGGCGAAACACATGCGACAGAAATTCTGTCCGCACAGAAGGCTTGGCACTTTGAGTACGACGCCCTGCCCAGTATAACCAACCCGAACGCCCGAATTCTCAGGATCGCAAGGATTAGGAAACGTGGATCTCAGCCGTAGCACCGACCCAAAGATAATCGCCATCGCCAATCAGAAGGGCGGGGTCGGGAAGACGACGACCGCCATCAACCTGGGCGCCGGTCTTGCGCGGTCCGGTCGTCGGGTTCTCCTCGTAGATCTTGATCCGCAGGGAAATGCTTCCACCGGCCTGGGCATGGATGATCGTTCAACAACCACCTATGATCTGCTTCTGGGGGACGTGCCACCGCAAGATGCTGCGCGCCTGACGAATGTAGAAAATCTGCTGCTCATCCCCGCCACAACGGACCTGAGTTCCGCTGATATCAACCTGCTCTCCAACGAAAAGCGCAGCTTCGTCCTGCATGACGCACTGCGACAAACGTCCATTGATGATTTGCATCTCGATTATATCCTGATCGACTGTCCGCCATCGCTCAATATTCTCACAATTAACGCGATGGTTGCGGCTCATTCCGTCATTGTTCCGCTCCAGAGCGAGTTCTTCGCGTTGGAGGGGCTTTCTCAGCTCATGCTTACCGTCCGTGAAGTGCGCCAGGCCGCGAACCCGGACTTAAGGATCGAAGGGGTGATCCTTACGATGTATGACCGACGCAACAATCTGTGCCAACAAGTCGAGAATGATGCACGCGACAACTTGCATGACCTCGTCTTTCGGACCGTGATCCCGCGAAATGTTCGACTCAGTGAATCCCCGTCCTTTGCCCTGCCCGTCATGGATTACGATGCCAATTCGACCGGAAGTCGGGCCTATCTGGAACTGGCTGCAGAAATCCTGGAGCGTGAAGGGCCAAGACATGAAAGGAAAGCGGTATGAGTGATAACAAATCGCGCACGCGCGGCTTGGGTCGCGGTCTATCCTCGCTCATGTCCGATGTCGTGACACAAGAGTCCGGGCCGCCCGATGCCGCACCGAGGAACGAGAGTCGTGCTGACCAGTCCGTTCCTATCGAAAAGATTCGGCCGAATCCGCACCAGCCAAGGCGTAGCTTCAACGATTCCGCCCTGTCCGAACTCGCGGAATCGATCCGTTCCAAAGGCGTCATTCAGCCTCTTATCGTTCGCGAGGCTGATGATGAAATGTTCGAGATCGTGGCAGGGGAACGCCGTTGGCGCGCGGCTCAGAAAGCCGGGTTGCATGACCTTCCGGTTCTTGTTCGGGATTTGTCGGACACCGAAGTCTTGCAATTCGCGATCATAGAGAACATTCAACGGGCGGACCTGAATGCCGTGGACGAGGCGACGGGCTATCGACAGCTCATGGATCGTTTCGATCATACGCAGGAAGAAATCGCGACGGCTCTTGGCAAGAGCCGCAGCCATATCGCGAATCTCCTGCGCCTTCTGACCCTCCCGAAAGATGTCCAGCAGCTTGTGTCGGATGGAAAGCTCTCTGCAGGCCATGCCCGGGCCCTTGTCGGCAAAGACAACGCAATCGATCTGGCAAGGCAGATCATAAAAGGCGACCTGTCTGTTCGACAGGCCGAGAAGCTGGCAAGCGATGTCAAAAAGGCCAAGGCACCAAGATCAAAAGCTGCAGAGAAAGATGCGGATACCAAGAGTATTGAGCGAGAACTTGCGGCGCACCTCGGGATGTCGGTCAGGATTGATCACGAAGCTGGTGGAGAGGCGGGCAAGCTGACGTTGAACTACCGCGATTTGAGCCAACTGGATGATCTACTCCGGCTCCTGTCCGGCGATTAACCATTCAAGAGCCGGTCAAGTACCGCGTTCAGTAGTGGTCGACCAGCGCGTGTCAAACGTAGTTCGCCTTGATCGAGCGTCACCAGGTTGAGATCGTATAAATATTTGATATTTTTAAATATTCTCATCTCATCCTGACTCGATAGCATTACCCCGTCCGAAAGACGCAGCCCCATCAGGAGTTTTTCCTGCAAGACTTCGGCCTCTGACAGGGCCCTACGTGTTTCAGCTGATCCGGTCCTGCTTGCCTGCAGCCAAGTCCCTGGGTCTTTGACAGACTCCGTCGACCAGCGCCGGCCACCGAGTGTCAACCGGCCATGTGATCCTGGTCCAATGCCGGCATAGTCGCCCCCTTGCCAGTAGATCAGGTTGTGACGGCTTTCTTCACCCGGCTTTGCATGGTTCGAGATCTCGTAGGCCGGAAGGCCCGCTCGTTCGGTGCGGTCCTGAGTCATGTCCCAGAGAGCCGTACCCAGATCTTCGTCAGGTAATCCATCCAGCTTTCCGCGATCAAAGCGGTCACCGAAAGCCGTGCCATTCTCGATCGTCAACTGGTAAAGCGACAGGTGTGACGGTTCAAACGAGAGTGCCCTGTCCAACTCTGCCTGCCAAGCCGTGACGGTCTGGTTTTGTCGGGCATAGATCAGGTCGAAACTGACCCGCTCAAAGACCTCTCTGGCGACATCAAGCGCCTTCAGCCCCTCACGCGAGGTATGGAGCCGACCAAGTCGCCGCAAATCCTCATCGTTCAGGGCCTGGAGACCCAGGGAAACACGGGTCACACCGGCCTGCCGATAAGCAGTGAAGCGCGCCGCTTCCACAGATGTCGGATTGGCTTCGAGCGTGATCTCGATATTGTTCTCCAGGCGCCAGTTTCGCCGCACCCGGTCGAGTATGCGTTCCACGGTGCGCCCTTCCATCAGGCTGGGCGTTCCGCCGCCGAAGAAGACCGACCGGAGGATACGGTCACCTGTTTCGTCCGCGACACGGTTGATCTCGCGCAGGTAGGCTTCTGTCCAGTCGTCTTGGTCGATGTTGTTCCAGATGTGCGAGTTGAAATCGCAATAGGGACACTTGGCCTGGCAGAATGGCCAATGGATATAGAGCCCGAAACCCGGATCAGGCAAAACAACCCTCGACCAGCTTTTTAAAGGCACGGGCGCGGTGGCTGATGCGGTTCTTTTCCCAACGATCCATTTCACCGAAAGTCACATCATAGCCGTCGGGCAGAAAGATAGGGTCATAGCCGTGGCCTTGGTCTCCCCGCATGGGCCAGACCACTTGACCAGCCATAACACCCTCGAAGACTTCGTCATGACCATCTGGCCAGGCCAGAACCAGTGTACAGCGAAACTGTGCGAGCCATGGACTCGGCACGTCCCGCTGTTCCAGCTCGTTCCGCGTGCGGGTCATTGCCTTGACGAAGTCCCGCCCGGTTTCTCCCTCGGCCCAGTCGGCGGTCTGGACACCGGGCGCGCCATCCAGACCATCAACCGTGATCCCACTATCGTCCGCCAAGGCCGGCAACCCGGTGGCACGGGCGCCGGCATGGGCCTTGATCCGAGCATTACCGACAAAGGACATCTCGGTTTCGTCAGGTTCCGGCAAACCGTGATCGGTATTCGAGCTCACAGAAATACCGAAAGGTGCCAGGAGCTCAGCGATTTCATCAAGCTTGCCCCGGTTATGGGTAGCGACAAGCAAGTCCCGGCCCTCGAATTTCCGTGTCACCCCAGGGCCTCCATCTGCATCCGGCCAAGCTCCGCAACGCCTTTTTGGGCCAATTCCATCAGCTCGTCCATCTGGCCGCGAGAGAAGGTGGCGCCTTCCGCGGACATCTGAACCTCGATCATGCGATCGCCAGTCATAACGAAGTTGCCATCGACACCAGCCTCGCTGTCCTCGGGATAGTCGAGATCCAGTACCGGCTGGCCGGCGTAGATCCCACAGCTGACTGCGGCAACAGGCTGTTCCAGTGGATCATGGGCCAGATCGCCTGCCTTGATCAGTTTCTGAACGGCCAACTTAAGGGCCACCCAGCCCCCGGTGATCGCGGCGCAGCGAGTGCCGCCGTCGGCCTGTATCACGTCACAGTCCACGGTGATCTGACGCTCGCCCATGGCCACCCGATCCGTCCCGGCGCGCAGGCTGCGCCCGATCAGGCGCTGGATCTCCACCGTGCGCCCGCCTTGCTTGCCCGCCGTGGCCTCGCGTCTCATCCGGCTGCCGGTCGAGCGGGGCAACATGCCGTATTCCGCCGTGACCCAACCTAGCCCAGACCCTTTGATAAAGGGTGGTACGCGCTCTTCGATGGAGGCGGTACAAAGCACATGCGTGTCTCCGACCCGGATCAGGCAAGATCCCTCCGCGTGTTTCGTTACACCGGTTTCGATGGAAATCGGCCGCATCTCGTTCAGGGTCCGTCCAGAGGGTCGCATGTCTCATCCTTCATTCGTTTTGCTGCGGGGATACGCGCCCTGCCCTGCAATTCCAACCCCGATTGACCTTTGCAGACAGCGGTATTTAATGTGTCCGATCGAACCAGGATCGTAGTTATGGCTGAGCAGACACCCTCCATCTCGGAACTCAACGACCGCTCGCGCGAGGTCTTTCGCCGCGTGGTCGAGGGTTACCTTGACACGGGCGCCCCCGTGGGCTCGCGCACGCTGACCCGCGCCTTGGCCGAAAAGGTCAGTGCAGCGACGATTCGCAATGTCATGCAGGACCTTGAGCATCTTGGCCTTCTCGACAGCCCCCACGTCAGCTCCGGACGCATCCCGACACAGCTTGGCCTACGCATGTTCGTCGATGGCCTCCTGGAGGTAGGGGATCTGGACGGAGAGGACCGCGCCCGCATGGACCAGACCCTCGGAGGCAACGATCAGGACGTAACCACGGCCCTGGACAGGATTGGTTCGGCGCTGTCCGGGGTCACACATGGCGCGAGTCTTGTCTTGACCCCCAAGCATGAGGCCCCGATCAAGCATATCGACTTCGTGAACCTGGCCCCTGATCGTGCGCTCGTAGTGCTGGTTTACGGCGATGGCCATGTCGAGAACCGGGTTTTCACCCCCCCGCCAGGCCAGACCCCGTCTTCCATGCGGGAAGCGGCGAATTTCATAAATGCGATCGCCGAGGGCCGAACCTTGGCAGAGCTCAGCACTGGCATCGCGCGAGAGATTGATGCACGTCGACAAGAAATCGACATTCTCGCCCGCGAGTTGGTCGAGAACGGTGCCGCGATCTGGGAGAACCCGGGCGAATCATCGGAACGGCTGATCGTCCGGGGGCGCGGGAACCTGATCGCGGATCAGGAAGAATCTGACCTTGACCGCATCCGATCGCTTTTCGACGATCTTGAACGCAAGCAGGACATTGTGGATTTCCTTGATCTCGCCGAAACCGGTGACGGTGTGAGGATTTTTATCGGTTCCGAGAACAAGCTTTTTTCACTTTCGGGTTCATCTTTGGTGGTCTCTCCATATATGAACGCTGACCGAAAGATCGTTGGCGCCGTCGGCGTCATCGGGCCGACCCGCCTGAACTATGGACGGATCGTGCCGATTGTGGATTACACCGCGCAGTTGGTTGGGCGACTGATCTCGAACCGCGGATAGGAAGGCGAATATGAGCAGAGCGAAAGCAGAAGAGCAGACCCCGGAAGAGCCGGTAGAGGATATCGCGGACGAACCCCTGTCGCTTGATGAACTAGCCGCAGAAGGCGACGAGATCGAGGCGCTCAGAACTGAGAACGCCGAGTTGAAGGATGCCTATGTCCGCGCGCTTGCCGACGCCGAGAACACGCGCAAGCGTGCGGATCGTGACCGTCGCGAGGCCGAGAACTATGGCGGTTCACGCCTCGCACGGGACCTCTTGCCGGTCTATGATAACCTTGATCGCGCCCTTCGCCAGGACAGCGAAGAAGCCAGCGCCTTCGACAAGGCCCTTCTTGAAGGTGTCGACCTGACCATGCGCGAGCTCCTGAAAGTTTTCGAAAAGCATGGGATCACCACGATACAGCCGCAGTTGGGTGACAAGTTCGACCCGCAGTCGCACGAAGCGATGTTCGAGGCACCTGTTCCCAACACGTCATCTGGCGATATCATCCAAGTGTCTGCCACCGGGTTCATGCTCTACGATCGTTTGCTGCGTCCCGCTCAGGTCGGTGTCAGTTCGACCCCCCAGGCGACCCCTGATCCGACGCCGGAGACATGAGCGCCTTGAGCTCGTAGACGAGGTTAAGCGAATCTCGGGGTGTCAGGGTGTCGGGAAACACATCTTTGAGGCGCTGTTCTACCTGAGACACGTCGCTGGCGGCGTCCGCGCGAACTGTTGATGTAGCCGAGAACAGTGGCAAGTCGTCAATCAGCCTGTCGCGCCCGCCTTCGCGCTCGCCCTTCTCAAGCATATCAAGCACGATCTTGGCCCGGTCCAGTACCGGGGCAGGAAGCCCGGCAAGACGCGCGACTTGCACGCCATAACTGCCCTCGGCTGTGCCCCGAATGACCTCGTGAAGGAAAACGACCTCGCCCTCCAATTCACGGACGCGGATTGTGGCGTTCTCGACACCTTCCAGCCGGTCGGACAGCGCCGTCATCTCGTGGTAGTGCGTTGCGAACAGGCACCTGCTCTGGTTCACGTCGTGCAGGTATTCCAACGTGGCCCAGGCAATCGATAGCCCGTCGTAGGTCGAGGTGCCGCGCCCGATCTCGTCAAGGATTACCAACGCCCGGTCGTCGGCCTGGTTCAGGATCGCTGCGGTCTCGACCATTTCGACCATGAAGGTAGAACGCCCCCTCGCCAGGTCGTCCGAGGCGCCGACCCGGCTGAAGACTTGGCTGACCAGCCCCAGATGGGCCGCCTTGGCCGGCACGAAGGAGCCGATCTGCGCCAGAACGGCGATCAGTGCATTTTGCCGCAGGTAGGTTGACTTACCGGCCATGTTGGGGCCAGTCAGGAGCCATATGGATTGTTCGCTCAAGTCGCAATCATTGGCGACAAAGGGTCTTCCCCCTCGCTTCAGCGCCGCCTCGACAACCGGATGGCGCCCGCCTGAAATCTCGAAACTCCGGCTTTCATCCACCCGTGGGCGGGTCCAGTCTTCTTCTTGGGCCAGTCGGGCCAGTGCGAAGACGATATCGATCTCCGCCAGCGCCCGCGCAAGCGCCGAGATTTGCGCGCCATTTTTGATTATATGTTCTCTCAGGCCGGAATAGAGCCGCTTTTCAATTTCCAGACTCTTGCTTCCGGCGTTGATTATTCGGGTTTCCAGCTCGTTCAGTTCAAGCGTCGTGAACCTGACCTGGTTAGCCGTGGTCTGACGGTGGATAAAGGTCTCCGAAAGAGGCGGCTGCATCATCTTTCCAGCATGGGTTGCCGTGGTCTCGATGAAATAGCCCAGAACGTTGTTGTGCTTGATCTTCAGTGCGCCAATGCCAGTCTTTTCAGCGTAGTCCGACTGCATGCTCGCGATGACCGAGCGGCCTTCATCACGAAGTTTGCGAAACTCATCCAGTTCGGACTCATAGCCAGGCGCAATGAAATTGCCGTCACGGGTCAGCAAGGGCGGCTCGGCCACCAAGGCCGCGTCGAGAAGCGCACCGATCTCGTCCAGACCGACGAGATCCTCCCGGGCCGAGGCGAGAAGATCCGGCATCTCGTCGGGCAGTAGTGCATGAATGTCCTGCGCTGCGGCGATGGAGTTACGAAGCGCTGCCATGTCGCGGGGACCGCCCCGGTCCAGCGCGAGCCGGGACAGTGCCCGGTCGAGGTCGTGAACGGATTTCAGGATATCGCGCAGGTCCTCGACAAGGATGGTTTGCCCAAGCGCCCATTCGATACTGTTCAGGCGCGATTCCACCGTTTCAAGCCTCCGCGAGGGGGCAGAAACCCGCCGCTCCAGAAGGCGCGCGCCTGGCGCGGTCACGGTTCGGTCGATCACACCCAACAGCGAGCCGGATCGCCCGCCATTCATCGAGGTGGTAAGCTCCAGCGACAGCCGCGTTGCTGCGTCGATCTGCATGGCGGCATCCCGATATTCCTTGATCGGCGGGCGCAACAGCGGAAGATTGCTTTTCTGGGTGATCTCCAGGTATTCGACCACGGCTGCCAGCGCTGCGATCTCGTGCCGCCCGAAGGCACCGTATCCATCAAGTGTATCGACCGAATAGAGCCTACACAGGCGTGAAACACCGTTTGTACTGTCGAAGGCCGCATTTCCCAAGACGGTCAAGGCAGCACCCGAGTCCTCGATCACCTTGCCGAAATCCTCCTTCGCGTTGTCGGGCACCAGAACTTCGCGCGGGGCGAGCCGGGCCAGCTCCGGGCCCATTGCCACCGGTGCGCAGGTCAGCACTGAAAGGCTGCCGGTCGAGATATCTGTCCAGGCGATGGCCAGTTGGTCACGCACCCTTGCGACGGCGGCCAGGTAATTGTGGCGCCGGGCGTCCAGCAGGTTCTCCTCGGTCAGCGTTCCGGGTGTGACAAGCCGCACGACCTCGCGTTTGACCACTGCCTTGGAGCCGCGCTTCTTGGCTTCTGAGGGATCCTCCATCTGTTCGCAAACCGCGACACGGAACCCTTTGCGGATCAGGGTTAGAAGGTAGTTCTCGGCAGAATGGACCGGCACGCCGCACATCGCGATATCTTCGCCTTGGTGTTTGCCGCGCTTGGTCAGGGCGATATCTAGCGATTCCGCGGCGGCGATGGCATCGTCAAAAAACAACTCGTAGAAATCGCCCATCCGGTAGAACAGCAGGGCATCGGGGTGGCCCTCCTTGATCTCCAGGTATTGTGCCATCATCGGTGTGACAGCCGCCGATGTGCCGCTCATTCATGCCCCCGAATGCCTGTTGGCTGACCCTAAACCAGACCATGTTAGCGACGAAAGCCGAAAAGAGAGCGGTTGCCCCGCCAAGGTCCTTTCCCGTAAAGCTGCTCGCGCTGGCCGGGAGGGACAACATGACCAAGCAACGCATCACGCGCGAGGAAGCGCTGCAATTCCACATCGAGCCGACGCCCGGCAAGTGGGAGATCCAGCCGACGGTCCCGATGACCACGCAGCGTGATCTGTCGCTTGCCTATTCCCCCGGCGTGGCCATGCCCTGTGAGGAAATCCACGCGAACCCCGAAACCATCTACGACTATACCAACAAGGGTAACCTCGTGGCCGTGGTCTCGAACGGCACGGCCGTCCTCGGCCTGGGCAATCTTGGAGCGGCCGGGTCCAAGCCGGTAATGGAGGGCAAGTCGGTGCTGTTCAAACGCTTTGCCGATGTGAATTCCATTGATATCGAGCTGGATACCGAGGACCCGGATGAATTCTGCAAGGCGGTCAGGTTGATGGGACCGACCTTTGGTGGGATCAACCTCGAGGATATCAAGGCGCCCGAATGTTTCATCATCGAACAGCGCCTCATGGAAGAGATGGACATCCCCGTCTTCCATGATGACCAGCACGGCACTGCCGTGATCTGCGCCGCCGGGTTGATCAACGCACTGCACTTGTCGGGAAAGAAAATCGAGGATTGCCGAATCGTTCTGAATGGCGCCGGAGCCGCCGGCATCGCCTGTATAGAACTGCTCAAGTCCATGGGGGCGCGGCACGAGAACTGCATCGTCTGCGACACCAAGGGCGTGATCTACCAGGGTCGCACCGAAGGCATGAACCAGTGGAAATCGGCCCATGCGATCAAGACGGACCTGCGTAGCCTGGAAGAGGCAATGGAGCGGGCCGACGTGTTCCTCGGGGTGTCGGTCAAGGGAGCGGTGACGCCCGGGATGGTCGAGAGCATGGCCGACAACCCTGTGATCTTCGCCATGGCCAACCCCGACCCGGAAATCACTCCCGAGGAGGCCCATGCCGTGCGGGTCGATGCCATCGTGGCCACCGGGCGCAGTGATTATCCAAACCAGGTCAACAACGTTCTTGGCTTTCCCTACCTGTTCCGCGGCGCGCTGGACATCAATGCACGCGCCATCAATGACGAGATGAAGATCGCCTGCGCCGATGCACTGGCTGAACTGGCGCGCAAGGACGTGCCCGACGAGGTCGCGATGGCCTATGGCCGCAAGCTGACTTTCGGGCGCGACTACATCATTCCGACCCCCTTCGACCCCCGCCTGATCCATGTGGTTCCGCCCGCCGTGGCCCGTGCCGGGATGGAAACGGGCGCTGCGCGTCGGCCCATCGTCGACATGGACGGTTACGAGGAATCGCTCAAGACTCGGATGGACCCGACCGCCTCGATCCTGCGTGGCATCAATGCCCGGGCTCGCAAGAACCAGTCGACCGTGGTCTTTGCAGAGGGCGACGACCCCCGCGTTTTGCGCGCCGCCGTCTCCTATCAAAGGGGCGGTTATGGCAGGGCGCTGGTCGTGGGCCGGGAACAGGACGTCAAACAGAAGCTCGAGTCCGAAGGGTTGGGCGATGCCGTGCGCGAACTCCGCGTGGTCAACGCGGCCAATACTGACTACCTCGAGACTTACAAGGAATTCCTTTATCATCGGCTCCAGCGCAAGGGGCACGACCGGCACGACATCCACAGGCTTGCTGCCCGGGACCGGCATGTGTTTTCGGCCCTGATGCTGGCCCACGACCATGCAGACGCCATGGTGACCGGGGCGACACGCAAATCGGCACATGTGCTTGAACTCATCAACCATGTTTTTGACGCCAACCCCCATGACGGGGCCGTCGGTGTTTCAGCGGTGCTGAACAAGGGCCGGATCGTTCTCATCGCCGACACGCTGGTGCATGAATGGCCTGACGAGAAAGACCTGGCCGATATCGCGGAACGCGGCGCCTCAGTGGCACGGGACCTGGGCCTGGAACCGCGCGTCGCCTTCCTGTCCTTCTCGACGTTCGGCTACCCCGTGTCCGAGCGGGCCACCAAGATGCACATGGCGCCGCGCGAACTGGACGCCCGCGGCGTGGATTTCGAATACGAGGGCGAAATGACCGTTGATGTCGCCCTGAACCCCAGGGCCATGGAAAACTACCCCTTTTCCCGCCTGACTGGCCCGGCCAATGTCCTTGTGGTGCCCGCGCGGCATTCGGCCTCGATCTCGGTCAAGTTGATGCAGGAAATGGCCGGCGCGACGGTGATTGGCCCGATCCTCTCGGGCATCGACCGGCCCATCCAGATCTGTTCGACTACATCCACGGTCAACGACATCCTGAACATGGCCGTTCTGGCAGCCTGCAAGGTGGGGTGATGACGCTCTGGAACCTTGGCTCGATCAACACGGATTACATTTACGACGTGCCGCATATTCCGGCTCCGGGTGAAACCATCACCTCGTCCGGGCGGCAGGTATTTCTTGGTGGAAAGGGCACCAATATTTCGGTCGCCGCTGCGCGGGCCGGAACGCATGTGTGCCATATTGGTGCGGTGGGCGCAGACGGGCGCTGGGCGGTCGATCGGCTCATGGAATACGGCGTTGATACCCGATACATCTCCCAGGTCGAGACCGAGACTTGCCAAGCCATGATTTTCGTGGATCCGGTTGGGGAAAACACCATCGTGTTGCACCCCGGCGCGAACATGGCGATCCCGCCCGACGCGTTGGAACAGGCCCTGACCCGGGCAAGAACCGATGACTGGCTGGTCATGCAGAACGAAACCTGCCTGCAGACCGAAGCGGCCGAATTGGGCAAGGCCATGGGCCTTCGGGTCGCTTACGCCGCCGCGCCCTTCGAGGCTGATCGTGTCACGGCGGTTCTGGACAGCCTCGATTTCCTGATTCTGAACGCGCTTGAGGCCGAGCAGTTGGAGCAGGCCATTGGCCAATCCCCCGGAGCTCTGCCGGTGGAGCATGTAATCGTAACGAAAGGTGATGACGGTGCGACATGGTTTGGCCCGGAAGGCCCAGTCCATATTTCGGCCCTGACTGTCAAGCCTGTGGACACAACCGGAGCAGGCGACACCTTTACAGGGTATGTGCTGTCGGGGCTGGCGCGCGGTGTGCCGATGCGACAGGCAATGGACCAGGCCAGCCGCGCCGCCGCGCTTATGGTCACACGACATGGTACCGCTGACGTGATCCCAGACCTGGCCGAGGTGCAGGCTTTTCGCGGCTAGTTCACGAAGGGGGCGCCATCGCCCCAGAGCTGGCGGATACGCTCATCCCGGCCGCAAGCCTCGCGGTAGAAATCATAGGCTTCGGCTTTCGTCTTGATCCCACGCCGCGTGATGATCCGGTCCTGCCCCTTGTAGTAGTCTTGATGGTAGGACTCGGCCTCATAGAAGGGCGCGACGTCCAGGATCGGGGTCACGATGGATCGGCCCAGCTCGCTTTCAGCGGTGGCCTTGGCGGCCCGCGCTTGTTGCCTTTCCGAAGAATCAGAGACGAAAATGGCGGTGCGATAGCTTTCGCCACGGTCACAGAACTGGCCGCCGGCATCCGTTGGGTCGATCGAGCGAAAGAACAGGTCATAAAGCTGACGGGCCGAGACGCGATCAGCGTCATAGCGGATTTCCACGGCCTCGTAGTGCCCGGTGCCGCCGCGCGTCACTTGCTTGTAGGTGGGGTTCTCGACCGTGCCTCCGGTGTAACCCGAGACGACCTCCTGAACGCCGGCGACCTTCTCGAAATCGGCCTCGACGCACCAAAAGCAGCCACCGGCCACGGTCAGAACCTGCATGTCCCGCGCCTGCGCGGTGGTCGATTGCACGATCCATCCCAGGACAATTGCCCCGATCAGGATGGCGGTCTTAAGGTTCCGGCTTACACGAGTCATTGTGCCCCTCCATGCGATTGGAACATGAGGGCCAGATTGCTGCGGGACAATTCAAGGGCTCGTGATGTCACGAGCTCGTGACACCGTAATCGCGCGGTCTGCCAAGCGTTTACATCCACTACAACGCGGTCCCTGACGCGGATTTTGAGGATCTCCGCGCCCAGCCGCGGAAGATCGGCGAGAGATGCCGGCTGGACCATCGCGTCGAGCGTGTCCATGGGCAGGTCCGCCTCGGAAATTTGCTTGACCTTGGCGGTGGTCTTGCCCGTTTCGCCATCCTTGCGAACGATCAGTGCGTTGAACCTGGCGTCCCTTCCCTTGGTGCGTGCCGGTTGCGGCCCTTTCGTGCAGAAAGTCTGCGATCACGCCCTTGTTTGTTACCCCGAGCGATTTACTGCGCGTGGTGGCATGCCACGCGGGTCGTTCCGATATTGCGCATCTCGGGATTTTCCGTCCTGCATCGATCCGTGGCCAGCGGACAGCGCGGGTGAAAGGCACAGCCCGGCGGCGGGTTGATGGCATCGGGGATCTCCCCCTTGGGCGGGTCGATCTCGCGGCCGAAGGCATCCATCCGGGGGGCCGCATCAAAGAGCATTTGTGTGTAGGGATGTTTGGGTTCGTTGAACAAGCGGTCGCGCGGCGCCTCTTCGACCAGCCGGCCCAGGTAGAGCACGCCGATCACGTCGGCCATGTGCTGCACCACGGTCAGATCGTGGCTGATAAACAGATAAGTCAGGCCCAGTTCCTCGCGCAGGTCGGACATGAGATTCAGCACCTGGCTTTGTACCGAGACATCCAGCGCCGAGGTCGGCTCGTCGCAGACGATGATCCGCGGCTCCGAGGCGAGTGCCCTGGCGATGCAGATCCGCTGCCGCTGCCCTCCGGAAAACTCGTGCGGGTATTTTCCGGCATCGGCAGCAGACAGGCCGACCTGTTCGAGCAGCTTTTCGGCCAGGCCGCTGGTCCGCCTGCCCTTGGCCGAGACCGGTTCTTCTATGATGTCGCGCACCCGCCAGCGCGGGTTGAGCGAGGCGAAGGGATCCTGAAAGATCATCTGGATGTCGTCGCGGACCGCTTCGATCTTGCTCTGATCCGTCTCCGTGGCCAGATCCACCCCCTCAATCTTGACTGATCCATTGCTGGGCGGAACCAGCCCAACCATGATCTTTCCGATGGTGGACTTGCCAGAACCGCTTTCGCCGACAAGGGCGTAAACACTATTTTCCGGAACATCGAAGCTTACCTCGGACACGGCCGTAAGCAGGGCCTTGGGTCGGCGCTCGATCACGCGGTTGAGCCAGGGTTTCGAGACGTCAAAGACCCGGGTCAGGTCGCGGACAGAAATCAGCGCGCTCATGCGGATACCTTCTGATCGGTGGTCAGGGGGAACCAGCAGGCGGCCCGACCATCACAGCGGTCCAGCGTCGGGCCGGGTTCGTTTCGGCACTGTTCCTGCGCAAATTCACACCTGGGGTGGAAGGCACAGCCGCTGGGAAGGGCGCCCAGCCGTGGCATCGAACCTGGGATTTGCCGCAGCCGCTTGCGCCCCTGGCTGGCCAACGGTGTCGAGGCCATGAGCCCTGCGGTATAGGGGTGGCGCGCGTTTGTCAGGACCTCACGGACCGGTCCAAGCTCGGCCAAGCGTCCGGCATACATGACGGCGACGCGGTCTGCGGCCTCGGCGATCACGCCCATGTCATGGGTGACCAGCATCACGGCCACACCACGGTCGCGGCAGAGCCGTTTAAGAAGTGCGACGATCTGGGCCTGGACACTGACATCCAGTGCGGTGGTGGGTTCATCGGCAATCACGAGATCCGGCTCGGCACAAAGCGCGAGCGCGATGACCACCCGCTGCCGCATCCCGCCGGAAAATTCGTGCGGATAGCTGCTGATCCGTTGGGCGGCGGCGGGGATTCCGACCTCTTCCAAGGCGGCGATGGCGCGCTTTCTGGCCTCGGTCTGTCCGACCCTGAGGTGTTCGAGGATCGTCTCGGTCAGCTGGTCGCCGACGGTCAGCAAGGGGTTCAGGGATGTCAGGGGGTCTTGGAAAATCATTCCCATCTTCTTGCCGCGCAGGCGGCGAATGGTGTCCCCCTTCAGGGCATGGATGGGTTGCCCGGACAGCAGGATTTCTCCCGATGCGATGCGCGCGGGCCGGTCCAGCAGGCCGATCACCGCGTTGCCGGCCATGGATTTTCCAGCGCCCGATTCACCCACGACACCCAGGATTTCACCGGCATGAATGTCATAGCTGACGTGGTCGACCGGGCGCAGCACACCGTGGCGCGTGGGAATCTCCACGACGAGGTTGCGGACGGAAAGAACGGGTGTCTGGGTCATCTCAGCCTCGGGTTCAGGGCGTCGCGCAGCCAGTCGCCCAGCAAGTTGATGGAGAGGGCCAGTGAGAGGAGCGCAAGGGCCGGGAAGAAGAGAATCCACCATTCGCCCGAGAACATGAACTCCTGACCGATGCGGATCAGCGTACCCAGCGAGGGCTTGGTCGGCGGCGCGCCTACCCCGAGGAATGACAGGGTAGCCTCCGCGATGATGGCCAGCGCCAGAGAGATCGTGGCGATCACCAGAACCGGGTTGAGCACGTTGGGCAGGATGTGCCGTAGCATGATGGCAAAGGGCGAGCGGCCGATCAGCCGGGCGGCTTGCACGTACTCCTTGCCCTTCTCGACAAGGGTCGCACCGCGCACCACGCGGGCGAACTGCACCCAGTCGGACAGTCCGATGGCCAGGATCAGAACCCAGATCGCCATCTGGTCACGGTATTCGGGGGGGGTGATCCCCTTGGCAATGCCGAAGATCAGCATTGCCACAAGGATCGCCGGAAAGGTCAGTTGCACATCGGCCACGCGCATGATGATCGATTCGACCCAACCGCCGAGGTAGCCCGCGAGCAGCCCCAGCGTGACGCCGATCACCATCGCCAGCATCACGGCCGCGAACCCGACGAACAGCGAAATCCGCATTCCGTATAGAATGGTCGAAAAGACATCGCGCCCCTGGTCATCGGTGCCCAGCAGAAACTGGTCGCCGGTAAAGGCATTGGGCTCGCCCGGCGGGGTGAAGCCGTTCATCAGGTTCAGCGTGGCCGGGTTGAAAGGATCATGCGGCGCGATCAGCGGCGCAACGACAGCGGCGAGGACCAGCACCATGACCACGAAGAACGAAATGATCGCGACTGGTGTCTGACGGAACGACCAGACGAAATCGCTGTCCCAGATACGGCGGGCCCGGTTCGTGGCCGCAGGAGCCCTGGTTTCGGCTGAGTCTGTCATCTTAGTTGCCTCCCTGCGTGCGGTCCGCGCGCAGGCGCGGATCGATCGCGAAATAGAGCATGTCGACGATCAGGTTGATGCCCACGAACATGACCGAGATCAGCATCAGGTAGGCCGCCATGACAGGGATATCGACGAACTGGATCGCGTTGATGAAGAGCAGGCCGACGCCGGGCCACTGGAACACGGTTTCGGTAATGATGGCGAAGGCGATGATGCTGCCCAGTTGCAGGCCAGTGATGGTGATGACCGGAACAAGAGTGTTCTTGAGTGCATGGCGGAAATTGATCGCGCGCTCGCGAATCCCGCGGGCGCGGGCGAACCGGATGTAGTCCATGCGCAGAACCTCAAGCATCTCGGTTCGGACCAGCCGCATGATAAGCGTCATCTGGTAGAGGCCCAGCGTGATCGCGGGCAGGATCAGGGCCTTGAGGCCGCTTTCAGTCAGAAACCCGGTGGTCCACCATCCAAGATCTGTGACTTCGCCCCGCCCGAAGCTGGGTAGCCAGCCGAGCTCGACCGAGAAGAGGTAGATCAGCAGGATACCGATGAGGAAGGTTGGCAGTGACACGCCGATCAACGAGCCGGTCATGATGATGTTGGCTGACAGGCCGCGCCGACGGATCGCGGTGAAGATCCCTAGTGCAATGCCCCCGATCAGTGCCATCAGGCCAGAAATGAAGGCCAGTTCCAGGGTGGCGGGAAGACGCTCGATCAGGATATCGGCAACCGGGCGACCTTGGCGATACGACAGGCCGAAATTGCCCTGCACCGCCTGTTCCAAAAACCGCCAATATTGCACGACGAAGGGTTGATCGAGGCCCAGCTGCTCGCGCAGACGTTCGATATCGGCCTGAGTGCGTTCCTGCCCCAGCATGTTGTCGATGGGATCACCGACGAAGCGGAACATGGAAAAGGCGACAAGCCCCACGACGAAAAGCACCAGAATGGACTGCGCCACGCGGCGGATGATGTAGGCAAGCATGTGCGGGACCCCCGGAATCGACCGCCCCGCACCCTGAAGGACGCAGGACGAAGACGGGCGGCACTTCTCGCGCCGCCCGCCTGTTGGGTCGGATCAGTTCATTTCGAAGAACTTGAACTTCGGATCGTCCTCGGGGCTGACTTCGATGCCGACGGCATCGGTCATCCCCCAGTTAAGGACCTGGTGGTGGATTGGCAGGTAGAGCGTTTCCTCCTGCACGACCTCCCAGATCGACGCGATGTCTTCGTTGCGGACCTCGAGATCGGTCTCGGAGGCGAGAGAGACGATCATCTCGTCAAGCTCGGGGTTGGAATAGCCGGTGTTGTTCCAGCTTCCGCGCTCGTCGCCGCGGGTGTGAACCAGGAAGTTGAAGATGTATTCCGAATCGTAGGTCGGAACGCCCCAGCCGAGCATGTAGAAATCGGTCTCGGCATTGGTGATCAGAGGGAAGTGCTGTGCCTTGGGTTTGGCATCCAGGTTCACGGTGACACCGATCTGTGCCAGCATGCCCACGGTGGCCTGACAGATCGCCTCGTCGTTGATGTAGCGATCGTTCGGGCAGTCCAGCTGGATCGAGAAGCCGTCCTCGTAGCCGGCATCGGCCATCAGCGCCTTGGCCGCGTCAACATCCGTTTCCACCGAGTCCATCTCTTCGGTCCAGCCGTTGACGAAGGGCGGCGCGATCATGCCCGCAGGCTCCGACTGGCCACGCATGACCACTTGCTGGATGGCCTCACGGTTGATGGCCATGTTCATAGCCTGACGCACCCGGACATCAGCCAGCGGGTTGGCGCCGTCGACGTCGTCATTGGCCAGGTCATCCGCACCGATGTTCATGCCGAAGAAGATCACGCGGTTCTGTGGTGCGGTCTTCACGACAAGGCCCTCGGTATCCGCGACGCGGCCCAGGTCCTGCACCGGCACGTCCTGGATGAAGTCCACCTCGCCCGACAGCAGTGCCGCGACGCGGGTCGCGGCGTTCTGGATCGGGGTGTAGATGATTTCGGTCACTTCCATGGGGAATTCGTCCATGCCCCAGTAATCCTCGTTCTGGGTCAGGACGGTGCGCACGTCAGGTTCGCGGCTCACCAGTTCGTAGGCGCCGGTGCCGTTTGCGTTGGCTGCGGCGAAGGTTTGCTCGCCACCCTCCACGTCCTGCACGTCGACCGCGTCATTCGCTTCGGTCCAGCCCTTGTCCATCATGAACAGGTTGGTCAGGTTCGCCGGGAGAATCGGGTTCGGGCCGTCGGTCTCCATCTCCACTGTGTAATCGTCCACCGCGCGCACCTCGATGATCGAGGCAAGAAGTTCCTTCATGTTGGAATTCTCGGACTTCGCACGTTCAATCGAGAATACCACATCCTCTGCGGTGAAATCCGCGCCGTCATGGTAGGTAACACCCTCGCGCAGCTCGAAGACCCATACGCTCGGATCTTCAGGGCTGGGTGCCCAGGATGTCGCCAGTGCGGCCTGCGGTGCCCCGGTCATGTCGCGGATGATCAGCGGCTCGTAGATCTGGTGCGACAGCGTGTGAGTCGGCCCCTCGTTCTGGGCATGGGGATCCAGCGTTAGGGAATCACCCGCCCGCGCCCAGCGCAGCGTTTCGGCAGAAGCGCCGATCGACGTCGACGCCAGAAGCGCCGCTGCCAGGATACCGGTTTGATATTTCATCTTGTTCTCCCAGGTTGCAGTTATTCGGCAGCCTTGTCCCGGCCGCGCGACCATCACCGAGACTAGAGCGAAAGCTGCTGGGCAGACAAGCCATCTGCTGGGGGTGACGCGAGGTAAATCAAACTGTAGCCATGAACCCTTATCCAGTGCTCGTACTTGCAGCAGTTGAGCGGGCTGTTGCACCAGCGTGCCATTTTCGCCGCGATGCGGCGTCATCGACCGGAATCCCTTTGCAAATGTGCCGGGCCCTTCGCAATATGCAAGAGACGCGCGGCCCCTGTTTGCGCTAGATTTTTCTTCCTTCCCCGCTGCGGGGTTCCTTGGTCGTCATGTTTGCCACTCTCAATACGGACCTGGCCCTGTCAGGGGCTCTCCCCCATTTCTGGGCACGCCTTCTGGTTGTGGCACTTGCTACTGTCATCGTGGCGCTGGCCATTACCGTGAACCGTCGCCCCTTGTCGCGCCTGATGCGGGAACGGAACGATGCGCAGGCGGTGCAATCCTCGCATTTCGGAAACCCGATGCGTCTCGGGGGGATCGCCATCTTTGCCGGCCTGGGCGCGGGCCTGCTCGTTACCCGTTGGGATAGCCCGGCCATGCCGGCGCTACTTGTTCTTTCCGCGGCACCGGCCTTTCTGGCCGGTTTGTGGGAGGATCTGGGCTATGGTGCCTCGCCCCTGCGGCGGCTGATCGCCTCGTTCCTCGCCGCAGCATTGGCTGTCATTCTTCTCGAAACCTGGGTAGGCCGGGCCAACATGCCGGGGCTTGACCAGGTTTTGCGCTTTGCGCCCACCGGCATCCTGCTGACCGTGATCGTTTCGGCCGGGTTCTGCCACGCGACCAACCTGGTGGACGGGATGAACGGGCTGGCGGCGGTGGTCATTACCGTGGCTGCGGCCGGGCTGGCGATCCTGGCACATGGGGCGGGCCAGTCCGACATCGCGATGATGGCAGCGATCGTAGGGGCGGCCATGGTCGGGTTCTTCATGCTCAATTGGCCTTTCGGGACCATGTTCATGGGCGATGCGGGGTCCTATGGTGTCGGGCATGTCCTGATCTGGTTGGCCTTTCTCCTGGCCGACCGAAACTCCGAGATCGCTGTGCCGGCATTGGTTTTGGTGCTGTTCTGGCCCTTCGCCGATACCTTGCACTCCATTGCGCGGCGTTTGGTGGGGCGGGCGCCGGTCTTTGAGCCGGACCGAATGCACCTGCACCAAAAGACGCGCCGCTGCATCGAAATCGTCTTTCTTGGCGGTGCCCACCGTAAACGTTCGAACCCTCTCACGACCTTGGCACTGACGCCACTGGTCATCATGCCCGTTCTTACCGGGGTCGCGCTGGCGGCTGATCCACGGGCGGCCTGGATTGCGCTCGCATTCTTTGCAACACTCTTTGGCGTTACTCATGTGGCGATCACCCGGCTGGCTATCCGCCGGCGGCGCAAATACAGGTGCGCCCGGCAAGATGCAGGTTCGCAAGCAAGTGGGACGGTGGCGGCTATCGAACACTCGAATTACAGTCATACCTACACCGATAACGGCTGTGACCTGAAAGTGCGCATCTACCGTGAGCCGGGCCAGACAATCTGGCGGCTGGCCATCATCGATCGTGATAGCGAACCGATCGAGTGGCAGGCCACCTTTGCCACCGAGCTGGAGGCACGGGAGGAATTCGAAGCCACTGTGCGGAATGGTAGCGTCGTGGGCCTTGTGGCGGGCAGCAAATCGGACGGCTGACTACCCGGTCAGGCTGCGGAGGTATTTGCCGTAGTCGTTCTTGGCAAAGTGGTCGGCGCGCGCACCCAGGTCCGCCGCCGTGATCCAGGAATTCGCAAAGGCGATCTCGTCGGGGCTGCCCGTCTGAAGGCCTTGGCGCGTTTCCAGTGTGCGCACGAAGTTCCCCGCATCGAGCAGGCTGCCATGGGTGCCGGTGTCGAGCCAGGCATAACCCCGACCCATCGTTTCGACGGCGAGTGTCCCCTCGTCCAGGTACATTTCCAGCAGCGAAGTGATCTCCAGTTCGCCCCGTGCCGAGTGCGTGACTCGGGCGGCCTTCTCCGGGGCGGTGCCATCCAGGCAATAAAGGCCTGTGACCGCATAGTGGGATGGCGGTTTTTCGGGCTTCTCGATGATCCCGCGCACGGTTCCGTCCGTGCCGAAGTCGATAACGCCATAGCGTTCCGGGTCTGCAACCCGGTAGCCGAAGACCGTGCCACCGCTGTCGCGCTTGGCAGCCCTCGCCAGCATGTCTGGAAGCCCGTGGCCGAAAAAGATATTGTCGCCCAGCACCATCAGCGAGGCAGCGCCATCGAGGAAATCCGCGGCCAGCGTATAGGCCTGGGCAAGCCCTTCGGGCGCGGGCTGGGTGATGAAGGTGAGCTGGATACCCCATTGGCTTCCATCGCCCAGGACGCGCTGGAACTGGGCACTGTCCTGGGGGGTCGTGATGACGGCGATCTCCCGGATACCGGCCAGCATCAGAACCGATAGCGGATAGTAGACCATCGGCTTGTCGTAGATTGGCAACAGCTGCTTCGACACCCCCAGCGTGACGGGATAAAGCCGCGTGCCGGACCCGCCGGCCAGGATGATGCCCTTGCGATCAGTCATTGTCTCAGGTCTCCGAGTTCCTTCAGGACGTCACGCAGACCGGTCTGCCACCGGGGACGTGTAATGCCAAAGGCGTGTTCCGTTGTGCGACAATCGAGCCTGGAATTGAGAGGTCTTTTGGCCGGTGTGGGATAGTCCGACGTGGGGATGCCGGTGATGGACACGGCGTGACCGGTCATTCCGAAAATCGCTTCTGCAAAGCCCTTCCAACTGGTGTCTGGCCAGCCCGCGAAATGATATATACCCGTCTGCCCTGGGTTCTCGCGCAGGGCGCCTGAGATACTCAGGCAGGCCGCCGCGATGTCGGCCGCAGGGGTCGGCCCGCCGACTTGGTCCTCGACGATCGACAACGCCTCGCGGGTCCGGCCGAGACGCAGCATGGTTCGCACGAAATTTCCCCCCTGCGCCGAGAACACCCAGGATGTGCGCAAGATGGCATGAGGCCCACCGGCTTGTACGATGGCCCGCTCGCCGGCCAGCTTGGTACGACCGTAAACGCCAAGTGGGCCGGGCCCATCCCCGGGGTGCCAGGCTGTGTCGCCGCTGCCGTCGAACACGTAATCGGTCGAGATATGCAACAGCGGAACGCCCTGCGCCGCGCAGGCTTCAGCCATCGCCCCGGGAGCATCGGCATTGACGCGCATTGCCACGGCTTCGTCGTCCTCTGCATGGTCAACGGCGGTATAGGCGGCGGCATTGATCACGGCGTTTGGAGCGTGGGCGTGGATCGCCGCTGCACATCCCTCGGGATCGCAAAGGTCCGCGTCTTTCCGCCCAAGGAACACCGCCCCGGGCGCGCGGCGGGCCAGCTCGGTGGCGATCTGGCCGGATTTGCCGAAGACGAGCAGGGTCATGGTCTTACGCCGAGTCGCGCACCGACCCCGTCACGGTCTTGCAGCGCGCGCCACCAGCCCTCGTTCATCAGGTACCAGTCAACGGTTCGGGCCAGCCCTTCCTCGACCGTGACCGAGGGCCGCCAGCCCAGTTCCTCACGTATGCGTTCGGGATCTATGGCATAGCGTGCATCGTGCCCGGGACGGTCGGCGACGAATTCGATCAGATCGGCATATGACCCCTCGTCGCGAGGGCGTTTCTCATCGAGGATGGCGCAGATCGTGCGCACCAGTTCCAAGTTGCTGCGCTCGTTCTCACCACCGATGTTGTAGCTGCGCCCCAGCTTGCCCTTTTCCAGAACCAGCAGCAGCGCATCGGCATGATCCTCGACATAGAGCCAGTCACGCACGTTCGAGCCGTCGCCGTAGATCGGCAGCGGCTTTTCATCCAGCGCGTTGAGGATGATGACCGGCACAAGCTTCTCGGGGAAATGGAAGGGGCCATAGTTGTTGGAACAATTGCTCAGAATCACCGGCAGGCCGTAGGTCTCGTTCCAGGCGCGCACCAAGTGGTCACTCGCCGCCTTGGAGGCGGAATAGGGACTGCGCGGATCGTAGCGCGTGTCCTCGGTGAACTGCCCTTCCGCCCCGAGCGTGCCGAAGACCTCGTCGGTCGAGATGTGATGAAACCGGAAGTCTTCAGGTTTGCCGTGGCGCACCCAGAAGGCGCGTGCCGCCTCCAGCAACTGGTAGGTCCCGGTGATATTCGTCTCGATGAAGGTGCCCGGGCCGTCGATCGACCGGTCGACATGGGATTCTGCCGCCAGGTGCATCACCGCGTCGGGGGTATGAGCTTCGAATATCCGGTCGAGCGCGACACGGTCGCGGATATCTGCATGTTCGAAGGCATAGCCCGGGTCCTCGGCAACCTCGGCCACGTTGTCCGGGCAGGCGGCATAGGTCAGCGCATCGAGATTGATCACAGCGTGGCCGCGCGCGATGGCGAGGCGCACCACGGCCGATCCGATGAAGCCGCAGCCCCCCGTCACGAGCAGCTTCATGGCCTCAGCCCTCCCATGTGAAATAAGCAGGAAGGTCGCGCAGGCGCGGCGCGGCGGCATCCTTGTCCGACAGCACGGGGTCACCGTCCAGCCCCCAGTCGATGCCGAGTTCCGGATCGTCGAAGCGCACGGCCCCGTCACAGTCGGGCGCGTAGTAGTCGGAACACTTGTAGATAACTTCGGTCTCGGGCTGCCGCGTGACAAAGCCATGCAGAAAGCCTTCGGGGACAAACAGTTGACGGCCATTTTCGAAACTCAGCTCGACCCCCGTCCACTGGCCGTAGGTCGGACTGCCGTGGCGGATGTCGACGGCCACGTCGAAAAGCGCTCCACGGCCACAGCGCACCAGCTTGGCCTGCGCATGGGGCGGCGACTGAAAGTGTAGCCCCCGCAGGGTGCCCGCCTGTCTCGACAGGGAATGGTTGTCCTGTACGAAGTCGATGTCCAGACCCGCCTCGGCCATGCGACGCCGGTTCCAGGATTCCGAGAAGAAGCCACGATCATCACCGAACCGCGCCGGTTCGATGATCACGATACCCGGCAACCCTGTCTTCAGAACCTGCACGAAAAACCTCCGCTCGATGCTGGTTCCGCTTAGCAAGACCGGATCAGGATGTCACGGGAAAGGCGGGCGAAGGGCTGATGGAGAGGCGCCTGCGCCCTTTCCATGGACGCCACGGTTTCGAACTTGCAAAAACCCTGTGGTCAACTCGAAGCCCACTCGTAGAAGTCGAAGGCGGCGTCGCCCAGGGAATCGCCGATCTCGGTGAATACGCCGAGTGGACTGTTCCGCATGCGTTCAACCAGCCTGTCCAGCTCGGACCAATTGATCTTTCCGGTCATAAGCCCCTCGATGGTCATGTTGACGATGGTCACAACGGCGTCGATGCCCACGCCGCCCGCTGCGATCGGATTCAAGGTGCGGAGAATCTTGAAGCTGGCGTCAAAATAGGGATTGCCCTTGAGGGTCGGGGCCATGCCCTCGATGACAGCCTGTATCGCGCCAATCACGGCGGCCCAGGGCACGGCCACGCTCATACCCAGCTCATAGGCTTTTCCGGCAGCGGCGCCGTATTCGCCCTTTTGCCAGTGGTTGTAGTATTCCAGGGCAGTCACGATGACAGACAGCACGACTGCCCCCCTGCCCAGGGCCCTGAGTTTGGGCGCGATCGACTGTCCGTGCTTGCCCATCTCCTTGAGGAACGCGACGGACATCGGGGCCGATCTTGTTCTGAGCAAGACACCGAGGACCTGCGCTGCCTGCGGCGCGGACAGCCCGGCATCCTTGAGGACCTTGATCCCCTGCGCGACCTTGAGGATGTTCCCGGCCTCACCGAGGGTTGCGATCATGCCCTTGACCGCGGGGCCGTAGTTCTTGAGGGACTCGTCAAGAAATTCCTGTGCGTAGTCCTGGTCTTCCAGCTCGTTCGAAATAGCAGCGTGCAGCTTTTCGTGATTGTCCAGTTCCGGCTCGCTCAGCCCGGCACCCGGGCCCTTGGGGGGGCGCATATCTTCTTGAGACGGCATCGACATTCCGGCCCACTTTCCCTCCGAGGACGGGTCGCTGAGCCCGCGTATCGTCTTGGCATCTGGATCAACCCGTCCGTCGCCGCGATGAAAACCCATGACGCATTTCTGGAAATCCCGGATCGCACGGATCGTCTTCGGGCCTGACAGCCCGTCGACCACCAGCGGCTGGCGCGGCGGGTTCATGAGGTCGTTGAGCCTTTGCTGCACCGCTGCGACGTCTTGGTTCTTGTTGCGACCGCCGGCGCCGACGCTGCCGGAAATGAAAAGCGAGCTGTTGATGGGCATGGGGAATCTCCTTTCGGTCAATATGGGCGTTGTCACACTGGCAAGATCCGGTATGGGCCTTGCGGCCCTAATCGATCCTGTAATCGAACCCCTCCTCGCCCATCCCCACCTCGACGCTGGCGAACTCGGTACCCTCCAGCGTGCGGGTGAGCACGGCGCGCGACAGGTCGGGCAGGATGGAGTTGGTGATGATGTTGTCGACCACGCGACCGCCCGAGTCGGGGTCGTTGCACTGGGCCACGATGTGATCGACGACCGCGTCGGAGTAGTGCAGTTTCGCGCCGTGGCCCGCTGTCATGCGCTCGACGATGGCGTCCAGCTTGAGCCGCACGATGCCGGACAGGACATCCGGGTTCAGCGGGAAGTAGGGGATCGTCACGATGCGCCCCAGAAGCGCGGGTGGGAACACCTGTTGCAGGTGCGGGCGCAGAGCCGTGCTGAGCTCATCCGGGTCGGGGCGGGTCTCGCCGCGCGCGGCCATGTCCATGATCGCCTCGGTTCCCACGTTCGAGGTCAGAAGGATCACCGTGTTCTTGAAATCGACCTTGCGGCCTGTTCCGTCTTCCAGGATGCCCTTGTCAAAGACCTGGAAGAACAGCTCGTGAATGTCGGGGTGTGCCTTCTCGACCTCGTCCAGAAGCACCACCGAGTAGGGCTTCCGGCGCACTGCCTCGGTCAGGCGACCGCCCTCGCCGTAGCCCACGTATCCCGGCGGCGCCCCCTTGAGCGCCGAGACGGTGTGCGCCTCCTGGAATTCACTCATGTTAATGGTGATGACGTTCTGTTCGCCCCCGTAGATCGCCTCTGCGAGGGCCAGCGCGGTCTCGGTCTTGCCCACGCCCGAGGGACCACAGAGCATGAAGACACCGATGGGCTTGCCCGGGTTGTCCAGCCCGGCGCGGTTGGTCTCGATCCGCTTTGCGATCTGGGTCAGGCCGTGATCCTGGCCGATGACCCGTTCACGCAGCTGATCGGGCAGGTTGAGGATGGCGCGCAATTCGTCGGTGACCATTCGGCCAACAGGGATGCCCGTCCAGTCGGACACGACCGAGGCGACGGCCTGTTCGTCCACGTGAGCATAGATCATGCGGCGGTCTGGATCGCCGCCTTCAAGGACGCCGACTTGAGCGGCCAGTTCAGCCCGCAATGCCTCGGGGTCGCCGCTCATTGCTTTCGCCTCGGGCTCAGTGGGTGGTGTCGCGCCGCCATCTTCTGCGGCTTCCGCGTCGTCCTTGCCCCAGACCGCCTCGCTTTCTCCGGCTTCCTGCGCGTTCCCGCCGCGCGCCGTGGTCAGCCTTTGGCGCAGCGACAGGATATCGTCGACCAGGTCCTTTTCCCGTTGGTAATGCATCTCGGCCGCGTCCAGAGCGGTTCTCTTTTCTTCCAGTGTCTCGTTGATCTCGGCGATGCGGTCGGCGCTGGTCTCGCCCAAGTCTGCCTGGGCCTTCTTGGCAGACAGTTCGGTTTCCAGCGCGGCGATCTCGGCCTGGAGATCCGCGACCAGAGCAGGGACTGCCGACTGGCTGATCGCCACACGGGCCGAGGCCGTGTCGAGCAAAGACACTGCCTTGTCGGGCAATTGCCGCGCGGGCAGGTAGCGTGCCGAAAGCGTGACGGCCGCCGTCACCGCTTCGTCCGAAATGCGCACCTTGTGATGTGCTTCCATCGGGTCGAGCAGCCCACGCAGCATGGTACAGGCCCGGTCAATCGAGGGTTCGTCCACGTTGACAGGCTGGAAACGGCGGGTCAGCGCCGGGTCTTTCTCGAAATGCTGGCGGTATTCCGACCATGTCGTGGCCGCGATGGTTCGCAGGGTGCCGCGCGCCAGAGCCGGTTTCAGCAGGTTGGCGGCATCTCCTGTGCCCGCTGCGCCGCCTGCGCCGATTAGCGTGTGCGCCTCGTCGATGAACAGGATGATCGGGGTTGGTGAGGCCTGGACCTCGTCAATGAGAGAACGCAGGCGCTGCTCGAATTCGCCCTTCATGCTGGCGCCGGCCTGCATCAGGCCGATGTCCAGTGCGAAAAGCCGAACACCCTGCAACGCCGGCGGTACCTTGTCGGCGGCCAGCGCCTGTGCAAAGCCTTCGACGACGGCGGTCTTGCCGACACCCGCCTCGCCGGTCAGGATGGGGTTGTTCTGCCGCCGCCGCATCAGCACGTCGATGACTTGGCGTATTTCCTCGTCGCGGCCGACGATCGGGTCCATCTTGCTGGCCTCGGCCTGGGCGGTCATGTCGATGGCAAAGCGTCCCAGCGCGGTTTGTCCGGTGCCTGGCTCGTGTCCGGGTTCGCCGCCCGCGCCGGTCAGTCCGGAGCCGTCCATCGGGCGCATGTCCTCTTCTTCTGAACCGGCCCAAACGGTGCGTGCATCTGTGACGATCTGGTCGGCGTCCAGTGTCGCCATCAGCGGACTGATGGTTTTGAGCGCCTGGTAGAGGTCGCGTGTGCGCAGCATGGCGACCAACACATGTCCCGACCGGATCTGGGCCTCGCCAAACAGCAGCGTGGCGTAGTGCCAGCCGCGATCCAGCGCGTCTGTCATGTGGGCGGAAATGCCCGGCATCTCGGTCACGTTGCGGCGCAGCCCCGCGATGGCCTTTTCGAAATCGCCCAGCACGCGGCCTCGGTCGATGCCGTAGTGTTGCAGTGACACGGTAACATCGGAGCGTTCATTCTCAAGCAGGTGGAAGATCCAGTGTGTCAGCTCCAGGTGCCGGTTGCCCTCGCCACGGGCATGGCGCAGGGCCTGCATGAAGGCATCGTAGCCCACGCGATTGAGCTTTCCGGTGACGGTTTCGAGGCTGATCTCTGTCATGACATGACTCCTGTCTCGGTGGTGTCGGGGGCATCACCACTGTCTTCGATGTTGTTGGAAATATTCGGGGGCCTCATCGTTTCGGGCGCGGTCGCGATCTCGGCCTGGCGTAGGTACGAGGCCGAGAAGATCGCGCATGTGACGCGCTCAGAGCTTTCGGCCGGTGCCTTCTCGGTGGTGTCAGGGCGCATGAAGCTGGTCCAGCCCAGCT
>NZ_DATFIP010000031.1:0-75577 GCF_035270045.1 Salibaculum sp. | reverse complement strand
ATGTCAAGGGTTGGTAAGGTTCTGCGCGTTGCTTCGAATTAAACCACATGCTCCACCGCTTGTGCGGGCCCCCGTCAATTCCTTTGAGTTTTAACCTTGCGGCCGTACTCCCCAGGCGGAATGCTTAATCCGTTAGGTGTGTCACCGAATTGCATGCAACCCGACGACTGGCATTCATCGTTTACGGTGTGGACTACCAGGGTATCTAATCCTGTTTGCTCCCCACACTTTCGCACCTCAGCGTCAGTATCGAGCCAGTGAGCCGCCTTCGCCACTGGTGTTCTTCCGAATATCTACGAATTTCACCTCTACACTCGGAGTTCCACTCACCTCTCTCGAACTCTAGACTACCAGTATCAAAGGCAGTTCCGGGGTTGAGCCCCGGGATTTCACCCCTGACTTAATAGTCCGCCTACGTGCGCTTTACGCCCAGTAATTCCGAACAACGCTAACCCCCTCCGTATTACCGCGGCTGCTGGCACGGAGTTAGCCGGGGTTTCTTCTACTGCTACCGTCATTATCTTCACAGTTGAAAGAGCTTTACGATCCTAAGACCTTCGTCACTCACGCGGCATGGCTGGATCAGGGTTTCCCCCATTGTCCAAGATTCCCCACTGCTGCCTCCCGTAGGAGTCTGGGCCGTGTCTCAGTCCCAGTGTTGCTGATCATCCTCTCAAACCAGCTATAGAGCGTAGGCTTGGTAGGCCATTACCCCACCAACTACCTAATCTAACGCGGGCTGATCCTTCACCGAAATTCTTTCCCCCGAAGGGCGTATACGGTATTAAACCCAGTTTCCCGGGACTATTCCGTAGTGAAGGGTACATTCCCACGCGTTACTAACCCGTCCGCCACTAAGCCCGAAGGCTTCGTTCGACTTGCATGTGTTAGGCCTGCCGCCAGCGTTCGTTCTGAGCCAGGATCAAACTCTCAAGTTGAAACGCTGTTGCCAGCGTATCCTTGACGTTCGAACCTCTGCACATCGTCCCGTTGTTCAAACGGGACAGTCTTCTGTTTGTTGTGCTTCTGGTTTCATCAGAAACCGGAAACCGTCCAAACAGTGAAGCTGACACTCCATGATCGGCCGAAGCCTAGGAGCGCGATATGCAGGTGTTGATCCATCGATTTGAACCAAACCGCCCACATATCTCTTCAGATACTTGCGATTTCAAAGAGCGTAGAGACAAAATCGACTGGATGCGCCCTAACTTCCTTGGCGCGCCCCGCCTCGTTTACCTCTGATGTTTCTTACGTCTCGTTGGCCTTGGCTCGTCGCCGCCGCCCCGTCTGGCGTTCCGTTGTGCTCCTCAGCGCCGCCGGTGAGGGGGTATTTACGGTTTGGTGCCGGGGTCCGCAAGAGGTTTTTTCAGGGGAAGTGCGATTTTTTGGGATTTCCCCGAATTTTCTTTGTTTTCGGTAGGTTAGTTAAACATTCCTGCGCATTGGGCGGCCATGTCGTAATTTTGTTACCCGGACTTGGGGTGGCTTTTGGCTAGATATAGGGTTGTCCACAGGGATACCCCCAAGACTCACCGGGCAACAGCCGTGAATCATCTTCGATTCCTCCCTGCAGCCCCCCCATGAGGCGAAAAAATCCACGAGTCAGCTGCTCACACGGTATTGGGTTCGCTGAATCGGCCCCTGTTACTACCGGAATCAACCTTGAGAGGCGGCCGAACGCGGCTCGGTTCGGCGGGTCGGTCGCACGCGCAGCGCCAGAAGCGCGCAAATCACCGCCAGCCAGAACAGCGGTTCGAGCTGAAACCCCTTGGCCAGCCATAGAAAGTGGACCGCCGCCAGTATCGCCGCCGGATAGGTCAGCTTGTGCAGTTGTCGCCACTTCGGCCCCAGTTTGCGAACAGACCAGGTGTTCGACGTCACCACCAGAGGCACCAGCATCAGGAATGCCACCATGCCAACCGTCACGTAGGGCCGCTTCACTATGTCAGCCCAGATCCTGTCGAGGCTCTGCACGTCCAGCACCGCCCAGACCAGCAGATGCACCAGCACGAGGAAAAATGCCGAGACGCCGATGGCTCGGCGGAACTTGATCAGGTTGATGCCGGCAAGGCGGCGCAGCGGCGTGATCGCCAGCCCGGCAACCATCACCTTCAGCGCCATGGCGCCATATTCATGTTCCAACGCCTCGATCGGCTCCACGCCCAGGCCGCCCGTGGCGCCACGGTAGAAAACCCAAACCGCCCAAGTCGTGCACAGTATGTAGAGGCTCCACGCGGGAACCCGGCGCGCCGCGCTGTTGATACGGTCAGCGGCGGCCATCAGAAGAACTCGGTCAGGTCCATGCCTTCGTAGAGGCTCGCCACCTCGTCGTAGCCATTGAACATGAGCGTGTCCTGGCGCTGCGAGAAGATGCCGCCGCCGATGCGGCGTTCCGTGGCCTGCGACCAGCGCGGATGATCCACGTTCGGATTCACGTTGCTGTAGAACCCGTATTCCCGGGCATTCGCCTTGTTCCAGCTGGTGGGCGGCTGGTCGGCCACCAGCGATATGCGAACGATCGACTTGATCGACTTGAAGCCATACTTCCATGGCACCACCAGCCGCATGGGCGCGCCATTCTGGTTCGGGATCGGTTCTCCGTAGATACCAGTCGCCAAGAGGGTGAGCGGATGCATCGCCTCGTCCATGCGCAATCCCTCGACATAGGGAAAATCCAGCACGCGTCGGCGCACTCCCGGCATGACGTCAGGGCGGACCACCGTTTCGAAGGCAACGTAGTTGGCCCCGTCCTGCACGCCGACCTTGGCCAGCAAATCGGCCAGTTCGAAGCCGTTCCAGGGGATCACCATCGACCAGGCTTCGACACAGCGGAACCGATAGATGCGTTCCTCGGTCTCCATGTCGCCGATCAGGTCAGCCAGGTCATAGGTCCCGGGATTGTCGACCAGCCCATCAATGGTGACCTTCCAGCCGCTCGTGTCCATCGCGGGCGCGTTCTGCGCCGGGTCGCCCTTGCCGGTGCCAAACTCGTAGAAGTTGTTGTAGGTGGTGATCTCTTCCCAGGTGTTCGGCTCCAGACTGGCCTGGGCGGCAACCGGCCCGCCGAAACCAGCCGCCCCGGCCGCCGACATACCTGCGATCAATTGGCGGCGGTTCATCCAGAGGGGTTTCGGCGTCACGTCGTCATGGGCGAGGTCATTTTTCCAGCGTCGGGCCATTGGCAGTCTCCTGTGTTTCGCTTCTACATCTAGTCGCGCGCGCGAGGATGACACTCACCCTCATGTCACGATGCCGCCAGTTCCTTGTAACCGGGATAAAGCCGGTCCATGGGCACCGACGCCCCGTCGGCCTGCACGATCCTGACATGCGACCGGCGCATCCGGCGCGGCTCGGTGACGCCGACCGAATGGGCGATGGTCTCCACCTCCTGGACGATCTGCCGGGCATAGGCGGCAACGCGGGCGTCCTTTTCCTCGACCACGAGGCCCTTCTGCAAGCGCGGGTCGTGGGTGGTGATGCCGGTGGGGCAGGTATTCTTGTTGCACTTGAGCGCCTGGATGCACCCGAGGCTGAACATGAACCCCCGCGCCGAGACGACGAAATCCGCCCCCGCGCAGATCGCCCAGGCCACGTCGCCGGGATTGACCAGCTTGCCGCTGGCCACGATACGGATGCGGTCGTGCAGCCCGTGGGCATCACGCAGGTCCACCAGCCGCGGCAGCGCCTCGCGAATCGACATGCCGACCAGGTCGATCAGCGGCATGGGTGCCGCCCCGGTGCCGCCCTCGCCCCCGTCTATCGTGATGAAGTCGGGCGCGCTTTCAGTCCCGCGCGCGACGATGGTCTCGAACAGCCCCTCCAGCGCGGCCTCCGTGCCCATGACCGTCTTGATGCCCGTGGGCAGGCCCGAGACTTCGCGCACATGGGCAATAAAATCCAGCAGGTCGTCCCAGTCATCCACGCCAAGGTGCCGGTTGGGCGAGATCGCGTCCTGGCCCTGCACGACGCCACGGATCCGCGCAATCTCGGGGCTGATCTTCGCAGAAGGCAGGATGCCGCCCTTGCCGGGCTTCGCCCCCTGGGCCAGCTTGATCTCGATCATGCGGACCTGTTCCTGCGCGGCCAAGTCGCGCAGCTTCTCGTCATCAAGGTTGCCTTCGGCGTCGCGCACCCCGAATTTGGCGGTGCCCATCTGGAAGACAAGCTCACAGCCCCCTTCGAGGTGATAGGGCGAAAGCCCCCCCTCGCCCGTGTTCATCCAGATGCCCGCCTCGCGACAGCCGCGCGACAGCGCCTGCACAGCCGGCCGCGACAGCGCGCCATAGGACATGCCCGAAAGGTTGAAGATCGACCGCGCCGTGTAGGGGTGCCGCGCACTCGGACCGATCACCATGGGATCGGTGCTGGCGTACTGGTTGTCGAGCGGCGGAAAGGCGGCGTTCACGAACAGCGGTGTGCCGACCACGGCCAGGCTTCGGGTCGAGCCGAAGGCGACCGTGTTCCCGGCCCGCTCCGCGGCGTGCCTGACCCAGTCGCGCTGGGCGCGGTTGAAAGGCAATTCCTCTCGGTCCATGGCAAAGAAGTACTGGCGGAAGAACTCGCCCAAGGTCGTGAAAAGGCCTCTGAACCGCCCGATCAAGGGGTAGTTGCGCCGGATCGCATCGCCGCGCTGGGTCCGGTCGAGGACGAAAAGCACGGCGAGCGCCAGCAGGCCCAGCCCCAGCACGAGGATGAGGACTAGCGCCAGGCCTTCGAGAATTGTCAGCGGCAGGGATGAGACCATCGCAGCACTCCTTTCCAGGCACATCCTGCCACGGTGCATTGCGCTTGTCGCCTGCCCCGTTGTCTCGAAAACCAGTCGGATTTGCGCTCCGACCATCACGCCGGATCACATGGTTTCACCTGGTCGTGACTTGAACTGTGCGAAGATCGCTGCTTAGCCGCTGGTCCCCTTCCGTCAAGTCCGATCGGCGGAAAACCCCCGTAATCCAATGTCGCATCCCTGCGTAAGACGGGTAGTGCCAATGACGGCATTGACGCGGTGTCCGCGAGGGCAGCCGCAAATGAAAACGAATACGGAGGACCACATGCTACGTCGTACCTTTATCGCCGCCACTGCCGCCGCCACTTTCGGCACTGGTGCCATTGCGGCCGGCCATTCGATGGATATCGTTGATACCGCCGTTGACGCGGGCAACTTCACCACGCTCGTCGCCGCCGTCGAAGCCGCCGGGCTGGTCGAGACGCTCAAGGGCGAAGGCCCCTTTACCGTCTTCGCCCCCACGGACGAGGCCTTTGCGGCACTACCCGAAGGCACCGTCGAGGGACTTCTTGAAGACACCGAAGCGCTGACCGCGATCCTCACCTACCACGTGGTGCCCGGCCAAGTGATGTCCGGCGACCTGTCGGACGGCATGATGGCCGAAACCGTGAACGGGGCCGAAGTGACCATCGGCGTCGGTGATAGCGTGACCGTCGATGGCGCTACCGTCACGGCCGCCGACATCGAGGCGTCGAACGGCGTGATCCATGTCATCGACCAGGTGATCCTGCCCGAATAATCGGTAACTACTGCTTACCGGAAAGGCCCCGCTTCGGCGGGGCCTTTTCTTTTGCGCGCAACTGGGCAAACCTGCCCCGGCAAGAGAGAGAGGGGGCAATGTCCGCAGCAGTCACGCTCATGGGGGTCAAAGGCGGCCCCGCGATCCGACCCGGGTCGCACATGCCCACGTCGATCCTGATCCGCATGGGCGGCAGGTCGATCCTCGTCGATGCCGGCCTGGGTGTCACCCGTGGACTGTGCGACGCGATCGACCTCGTGCTGATCACCCACCTGCATTCCGACCACTACCTCGAACTCGGGCCACTCTTTCACACCGCGTGGGTCGCCGGGCTGAATCGCCCTGTTCCCGTCATCGGCCCGCCCGGCCTGTCCGAGTATTGGGACGGGTTCCTGAAATCCATGGCCTTCGACGTGACCCTGAGGATGGAGGACGAAGGGCGGGTGCCTCTCGGGCCGCTTTTCGATGTCTCGCGCATCACTGAAGACCAGGTCTTCGACGCGGGTGGAGTGTCGATCCGCGCCATGCGCAATGTTCATCCACCGATCGAGGACAGCTATGCCCTGCGGTTCGACCATGCCGGCGAAAGCATCGTGTTCTCGGGCGACACGGCCTACATGCCCGAAATGGCCGACTTTGCCGCCGGGGCGGACATCCTTGTGCACGAGGCAATGCTGGTCGACGGGGTCGAGGCACTGATCGCGCGCATGACCAATGGCGACGACCGCCTGCGCGCTCATATCCTGCGCAGCCATACTAGCGCCGAGGATGTCGGCCGAATCGCAGCCGATGCCGGGGTCGGGCAATTGGCCCTGACCCATATGGTGCCGGACGGCGACCCCGATTTCACAGAGGATCACTGGATCGCCGAGGTCCGCAAACACTGGTCTGGCCCCTTGCATATCGGACGCGACCGGATGGTGCTGACCGCCTGACACGCGAAAGGCCCCGCCGGATGGCGGGGCCTGTGCTCAGTTTCGGATCATCAGTGGACGACCGCGTCGTCCGGCTTGGGCCGGTCAGTGCTGCCCAACCGTTCGCCGACAAGAAGACCATCGGGCCCGACGGTCACCGGCACGGTATCTCCGTCCCTGATATCGCCCCCCAATAGCGCCTCGGCCAGAGGGTTCTGCAGCGCGGTCTGGATGACCCGCTTGAGCGGACGCGCCCCGAAGACCGGATCATAGCCCTCTTCGGCCAGCCACTTGCGCGACTCCTCGTCCAGCTCCAGCGCGATCTTGCGCTGTGCCAGCCGTTTTTCCAGCCGCGCCAGCTGGATATCGACGATCCCGCTCATGTCTGAACGATCCAGCCGATCGAAGACGATCTGGTCGTCCAGCCGGTTCAGGAACTCGGGCCGGAAATGGGCGCGCACGGCATCCATCACGTCCTGTTTGGCGCGGGCGGCGTCGCCCTCCTCCTCCAGTCGGCTCAGAGCCTGCGAGCCCAGATTCGAGGTCAGCACGATCAGCGTTTGCTTGAAGTCCACCGTGCGGCCCTGCCCGTCGGTCAGGATGCCATCGTCGAGAACCTGCAGCAACACGTTGAAAACCTCCGGGTGCGCCTTCTCGACCTCGTCGAACAGCACCACCTGATAGGGACGCCGGCGCACGGCCTCGGTCAGCACGCCGCCCTCATCGTAGCCGACATAGCCCGGTGGTGCGCCGATCAGGCGAGAGACCGAGTGCTTTTCCATGAACTCGGACATGTCGATCCGGACCATGGCCTGGTCGTCGTCGAACAGGTATTCGGCCAGAGCCTTGGTCAGCTCGGTCTTGCCGACCCCCGTCGGCCCCAGGAACAGGAAAGAGCCCAGCGGGCGGTTCTCGTCCTGAAGGCCCGCACGCGCCCGGCGGACGGCGTTCGACACGGCCGTGACAGCCTGGCGCTGCCCGATGACCCGGCGGCCAAGCTCGGACTCCATCTTCAGGAGTTTCTCGCGCTCGCCTTCCAGCATCTTGGACATCGGGATGCCCGTCCAGCGTTCGACCACGGCGGCGATCTGTTCGGGGCGCACGGCTTCCTCGACCATCACGCCCTCGGCTTCCTCGGCCTGCTCGGCCTCGGAAAGCTGCTTTTCCAGCTGGGGGATGATGCCGTAGGACAGCTCGCCTGCCTTTTGCAGGTTGCCCTCGCGCTTGGCGATTTCCAGGTCGGCGCGGGCACGGTCAAGCTGTTCCTTCAGGCCGCGTGCGCTTTCCAGCTTGTCCCGCTCGGACTGCCACTTGGCGGTCATCTCGGCGCTGCGGTCCTGGAGGTCGGCCAGTTCCTTTTCCAGCTTTTCCAGACGGTCCTTGGAAGCCGTATCGTCCTCTTTCTTGAGCGCCTCGGCCTCGATCTGCAATTGCAGGATCTGGCGGTCAAGCTGGTCCAGTTCCTCGGGTTTGGAGTCCACCTCCATCCGCAGGCGGCTGGCGGCCTCGTCCACAAGGTCGATCGCCTTGTCCGGCAGAAACCGGTCGGTGATATAGCGCGCCGAAAGCGTCGCCGCCGAGACCAGCGCCGAATCCGAGACCCGCACGCCGTGGTGCATCTCGTACTTTTCCTTGATGCCCCGAAGGATCGAGATGGTATCCTCGACCGTGGGTTCCTCGACCATGAGCGGCTGGAACCGGCGCGCCAGTGCGGCGTCCTTCTCGACGTGCTTGCGATACTCGTCGAGCGTGGTCGCGCTGATGCAGTGCAGCTCCCCGCGTGCAAGGGCGGGCTTGATCAGGTTGGCGGCGTCCATCGCGCCCTCGGTCTTGCCTGCGCCGACCAACGTGTGCATCTCGTCGATGAACAGGATGATCTCGCCCGCGGCCTCGGTGACCTCGGTCAGAACGGCCTTCAGGCGCTCCTCGAACTCGCCGCGATACTTGGCCCCCGCGATCAATGCCCCCATGTCCAGCGCCAAAAGCTTCTTGTTGCGCAAGGATTCCGGCACGTCGCCGTTGATGATACGCAGCGCCAAGCCTTCGGCGATGGCGGTCTTGCCAACGCCTGGCTCACCGATAAGGACCGGGTTGTTCTTGGTCCGGCGGCTCAGCACCTGCATGGCGCGGCGGATCTCCTCGTCACGGCCGATGATCGGGTCGATCTTGCCCTCGCTGGCGCGCTCGGTCAGGTCCTGTGCGTATTTCTTCAGCGCATCATACCCTTCTTCCGCGCTGGCGCTGTCGGCGGTGCGGCCCTTGCGGATGTCCTCAATGGCAGCGTTCAACGCCTGCGCGTTGATCGCCCCGGCCTCCAGCGCGGTCTTTGCACCGGATTTCACCATGGCAAGCGCCATGAGCATCCGTTCCACCGGCACGAAACTGTCGCCGGCCTTCTTGGCCAGCTTCTCGGCCTCGGCAAGCACCTTTCCGGTCGCGGAATCCAGATAGACCTGACCGGCATCCCCGGTGACCTTCGGCAGCTTTTCAACGGCAAGGTCGACGGACTCTTGCACGCGCTTGGCACTGCCGCCAGAGCGGTTGATGAGGTTGGCGGCCAACCCCTGATCGTCGTCCATCAGTGCCTTGAGCAAATGTTCGGGCACCATCCGCTGATGGCTTTCCCGCATGGCGATCGTCTGGGCGGCTTGGATGAACCCCCGCGACCGCTCGGTGAACTTCTCCAAGTTCATGAGCTTTCTCCTTTCAAAGCGCCCTGTCGCGGGGCGCCCGTCACGCGGCGCACCCCTTTGTCGGGCCTGGATATTGAGATGGGAGAGCAGACATTGGTTTTCAAGTTATGGCACCTCGGGAAAGAGCGTCCGCCCCGCAGCGTCCCGGTTCCGGCTTGACCTTTACCCGGCCAAGAGGCACCTGCAGGCGCAACCAGAAAGGGATCCCGTCATGAGCAATATCACCACCCACACCGATGATCGTCTGATCGTTGCCATGGACGTGCCCGACGCATTGCAGGGGCTCGAACTGGCGCGGACCCTGGGCGACGCGGTGAACTTCTACAAGATCGGCCTGGGCATGCTGACTGGCGGCGGACTCGCTCTGGCCAACGAACTAAAGGACGAACATGGCAAGCGCATCTTCCTCGACATGAAACTGTTCGACATCGGCGCCACGGTCGAAGCCGCGGTGCGTGGCCTGTCTCAGTTCGACCTGGATTTCCTGACCGTGCATGGCGACCCGCATGTGGTGCGCGCCGCCGCCGAAGGTCGGGGCAGCAGCGACATGAAGATCCTTGCCGTAACGATCCTGACCTCGCTGGACCGCGGCGACCTGGACGCCAGCTGCATCAAGGCCGGCACCCTGACCGACCTCGTGCAGGAACGCGCCGGCATCGCCCTGTCAAACGGGGCCGATGGCGTCATCGCGAGCCCGCAAGAGGCCGCCCTGATCCGAGCCCTGCCCGAGGCGGCCGGCAAGCTGATCGTCACACCCGGCGTGCGCCCGGCGGGCGCCGATCTCGGCGACCAGAAGCGCGTGACCACACCGGCGCAGGCCATCGCCAACGGCGCCGATCACGTGGTGGTGGGCCGTCCGGTCTGGCAGGCCGCCGATCCTCGCACCGCGGCCCGCGCCATCACCGACGAGATGCGCGTGCAGCTCAATCGTTGATATCGCGATCCCAATACTTGACCTGGCCGTTGCGGATGCCGAAGAGCCGCCGCAACGCCACGAAGGCCACGAGCGACAGAACGGCAAATACCACCAGCGCCCAAGGCAGGCTGAACCCGGCCAGGCCCAACCCGACAACCGCCCCCATGAACAAGGCACCGATGGCAAAGCCCAGGAAAATATAGCCCGGCGCAATCACTTCGAGGATGGCCAGGGCGATGGCAGCCGCCATCCAGACCCACCAAAGGTTGACCCAGTCCTCCATCAGCCTTTCCCCTTGAGCATGTTGAAGGCGTTTCCGAAGGCCTCGATGGCGTCGGCGGGCAGTACGATGGTGCTGGTGCCCTGCCCTGCGGCCATGCCGTTGAGCGCCTCGACCTGCTTGAGCGCAACCTGGTATTGCGCCGCCTCCAGCCCGTTCTCGGCTATGGCCTCGGCCACGACCTGGGTGGCATAGGCTTCGGCATCGGCCTGCACGCGGCGTGCCTTGGCGGCCTGTTCGGCGCTGTAAAGCTCGGCATCTGCCTGCAATTCGACCGCGCGCTTGCGGCCCTCGGCCTCGGTCACCTGGGCGCGACGCGCACGCTCGGCATTGAGCTGCTGCAGCATCGCTGCCCGTGTCTGAGCATCCAGGTTGACGTCCAGAATCTCGGTCCGGGTCACTTCGATGCCCCAATCGTCCACTTGGTGAGCAAGTTGCATCTTGATCGCTTCGATCAGCGAGCCACGGTTCGTTTGCACCTGGTCCAGCTCGATCTTGCCGATCTCCGAGCGCACGATCCCGGCCACGGTGGTCTGGATCGCGCCGTCGATGTCCCGAATGCGGTAGACCGTCTTTTCGGGCTCGATGATGCGATAAAAGACGCTCGTCTCGACCTGGACCAGCACGTTGTCGGCGGTGATCGCGTCCTGGTTCATGGTGGGCAATTGCCGCTCAAGGATCGAAATCCGGTGCGCGACCCGATCGAGGAAAGGCACGATAAAGTTGATCCCCGGCCCCAGCACGGCCCGCAACCGGCCGAAACGCTCGACAACGAATTTCTCGGACTGGGGGACAATCTTGACACCGACCAGGACGCAGATGACGACGAAAACCGCCAGCAGCAAAAGGACGACGTTGCCGCCCAGGTAGTCGTTTATCATCTGCTCTGTATCCATGGCTCGACCTCGTGAACTTTCCCTGGTGCCGGATTAAACGGGTTCTTCCGAAAATTTTAGGACAATTTAGCCGCCGAGACGGATTTTTTGCCGATGATGCGGCTGCGCCGAGACGCCGAATTCGGCTGACGCGGCGGCGCATGGCTTGTATTCTTTCTCCATGTCCAGCCTTTGTCGCGACTGCCTGCACGACTTCGAAACCGGCGCCCGGTGCCCGGCATGTCGGTCGCCGCGCGTGCTCTCTCACCCTGAGCTGTTCGACCTGACCATCGCGCACATGGATTGCGATGCTTTCTATGCGAGCGTGGAAAAGCGCGACAATCCCGAGCTTCAGGGCAAGCCAGTCATCATCGGTGGCGGGCGGCGCGGGGTGGTCAGCACCGCTTGCTACGTCGCCCGTATCAAGGGTGTGAAGTCGGCCATGCCGATGTTCAAGGCGCTGCAACTGTGCCCCGAGGCCATCGTGGTGCGCGGCCGGATGACCCGCTACGTCGAGGTCAGCCGCCAGGTTCGCGCCCTCATGGACGAGTTGACCCCGGTGGTCGAGCCGCTTTCGCTGGACGAGGCCTTCATGGACCTGACCGGCACCGCAAGATTGCACGGCCATCCGCCCGCGGTGATGTTGGCCCGCTTGGCCAAGCGCATGAAGGACGAGATCGGAATCACCGGCTCCATCGGCCTCTCGCATAACAAGTTCCTGGCCAAGGTGGCCAGCGACCTGGACAAGCCGCGGGGCTTTTCGGTGATCGGCAGGGGCGAGACTGCGGAATTCCTGAGACCGCAACCGGTGCGCCTGATCTGGGGCATCGGCCCGGCGGCACAGGACAGGCTTGAACGTGCGGGCATTCGCACCTTCGACGACCTTCTGCGCTGGGACCTGCGCGACCTGCAGCACCGCTTTGGCGGAACAGGCGACAGGCTCTGGCACCTCGCGCGCGGACAGGATGCCCGCCGCATCACCGCCCACAGCCCGGTGAAAAGCCTGTCCAACGAAACCACGTTCGCCAAGGACACCGCGGACCCGGACATCCTTGATGGCCACATATGGCGCATGGCCGAAAAGGTCAGCGCCCGGGCCAAGGCAAAGGGCAAGGCAGGGCGCGTCGTGACGCTCAAGCTCAAGCGCGCCGACCACAAGGGCCTGACCCGCCGCCAGAGCCTGCACCAGCACACGCAACTCGCCGACACGATCTACCGCACGGCGCGGCACCTGTTCGAGGGCGCCACGGACCAGGGGCCGTTTCGCCTGCTGGGTGTTGGCCTTTCGGAACTCAACGCAGCTACCGACGCCGACCGCGAGGGCGACCTTCTGGACCCCGGCGCCACTCGCCGGGCCGAGGCCGAACGCGCACTGGACCGGATCAAGAACCGGTTCGGCACCGACGCCATAGTGAAAGGCCGCGCGCTACGGTAGGCGAGGGCGGGGTTCGACAGGCGAAATCCGGCCCTGCGAGGATGCGCCCGCAACCAAAGGAAAGACCTGATGACACCAAAGGCCCTCATGTTGCTCTTCGGCGTCGCGTTGCCGCTGGTCCTGGTGGCGCTGCACGCTTTCCTGCCTCACCTGTCCCGTGGCGGGCTGTGGCTGCGCGCGCTCGCGATCGTGATCTTCTTGCTGTTTTCCATGCTTTCGATGGTCTGGCTGTTCCCGCCTTGGTGGGCGCCTTACCTTTATATGCTGCTTGTGGGTCTGGCGACGGTCTACCGGGCCTGGCGCGGGCCACGCCCGGGCGCCGGACCCGGCAGATGGATCGAGGGCGGGATCGGCGCCGTTCTGGTGGTCGTGTTCAGCGTGGCAAGCTGGCCCGGGATAACCCTGCGCACCCCGCCGGAGGTGGTGATAGACCTTGCCCAACCCCTCGGGCCGGGCCGGTATCTCGTGGTCAGCGGCGGCCCGTCGGAGGCCCTCAATGCACATTTCGTGACCAATGAAGCGGGCAATCCCTACCGCGGCCAAAGCTTCGCAGTCGACATTGTGGGTACCGATGCCCTTGGATTCTACGCCCCTGGCGTCGCGCCCGTCGATCCGGCGGCATACGCGATCCACGGAAGGCAGATCCTTGCGCCCTGCGCCGGGACCGTCGCACAGGTCCATGACGGAATGCCCGACATGCCGGTTCCCGAGATGGACCGCAGCCGGCTGGAAGGGAACCACGTCATGATCCGTTGCGACGGAACCGAGCTCTTTGTGCTGCTCGCGCACATGATCCCGGGCTCGGTCTCTGTCGAAACAGGCGGAACGGTCACGCGTGGGCAGCAAGTGGGGAGAGTCGGCAATTCGGGCAACAGCTCGACCCCGCATCTACACATCCATGTGCAGCACGGCAGACCCGCGGCTGCACCCCTTGGCGGCGACCCAGTCTTCTTCACCATCGAGGGGGAGGTGCTGACCCGCAATGAACGCTTCGTCGTCGAGTGACCTGCTATTCCGCCGCCATCGGCATCTCCGGCGACCGCCCGATATCTGCCAACTGTCCAATGACCACGTTGAGGGCCGACTTGACCGCGTCGTAATCGGCACTGGCCCGGATCGTCGCCTCGTCCATGTAGAGCGCGCGGTCGATCTCGATCTGCACCGCGTGGCGCTGCCGCGCAGGCCGGCCATAGTGCTGGCAGATATAGGCCCCGGCAAAGGGCATGTTGCGCGCCACCCTGAACCCGGCCTGGGCAAAGGCCGCTTCGACCCGATCCACCACCTCGGGCGCGGCCGATGCACCGAAACGATCGCCCAACACAACGTCGGGTCGCGCGCCGCCAAGGGGTCCGGTGCTTTCCAACGCCTCGTGCGGCATGGAATGGCAATCGATCAGGATCGCCTCGCCGAAGGCATTGAGGGATTCATCCATCAGCGCCTGCAACTGGTCATGGTAGGGGCGCCAGTGGTCACGGATTCGGCCATGCGCCTCGGCCAGGCCTATCTTGCCGCGATAAATCGGACGCCCGTTGGACACGACGCGCGGGATCACCCCCAGCCCCGAAGCGATGCGCGGGTTATGCGCCCCGCGCCCCAGACCGCTGATCACCGCCGGATCCAACTCGTCGGCACCGCGGTTGAGATCCAGGAAGGCCCGCGGCGCACGCGCGGCAAGCAGCGGCGCGCCGTGATCCACCGCCGCCGCAAAGAGATCATCGACAAAAGCATCCTCGGAAGAGCGCACCTGCGCTTCATTCAGAGAGGTCGCGCGCATGAAGGCCACCGGGTAGTCTCGCCCACTGTGGGGCGAGGCAAATACGGTCGCTGTGCTGCGCGGACGGGGCCGCGAAAGGGTGAAGGCTTGGTCGGTCATGTGCACTCCTGAACCATCAGTCTAACCTGTTTCCGCGATTTGCCAAAAGCCCTTGATCCCCGTTCCGACTCTTTATATAGACCGCGCTACCCGACGCGGTTCGCCCGCGTCCTGTTTTGTTACGGGACATGCGAATGGCTGACGGCAAGGGCGATTAGCTCAGCGGTAGAGCACTTCGTTGACATCGAAGGGGTCACTAGTTCGAACCTAGTATCGCCCACCATGGATCACCGCGCCCGATCGGGCGCAGAATGCAACCCAAGGCGCATCGCCGCGCCGCGACAGAAGGATTAAGCGCCATGAAGGTTCGCAATTCCCTCCGCTCGCTCAAGCAGCGTCATCGCGATTGCCGCGTCGTGCGCCGCAAGGGCCGGGTCTACGTCATCAACAAGACCCAGCGTCGGTTCAAGGCCCGCCAAGGCTGAATCCGACCACAATTGGATATACAAGGCCGCGCCCCCGGGACGCGGCCTTTTACTTCGTGGCCATGCGTCTCGGAGTGCTGTCTTCAATTCGTCATGCCGAACCGGAAACACGGGCGGCGTGACCCGCAAGACACCCCCCATCCCCCAACCGAAACGCGCGCAGCGCCGGAGCCACTGGACCCCTCCCCGGGCTGGCGCAATGGTCCGTGCCGGCTGGACCATGCATTTGCCCTGCCCGCCGGACAATTTCAGGCGGTCACACTGAAGATATGGCCGGTTTCCCCTAGTCCTGTCGAAGGGACCCGGACTAGGCTGGCAGCAACTTCCAAACCTGCAAGAGGATCAGGCCATGTCCCGTTTCACGCTCAGTCTTGCCGCCGGGGCGCTCGGCCTGTCGGCCACAGGCGCCATCGCCCAGCAAGCCGATCTTTGCGGCGGGATCGGGGAAAACGGGCAATGGATCGGCGGCGATGCCGCGGGATCGGATATCTCTCGCGCACCGAACTACCTGGAGCAAATGGCACTGGTGCTGCTTCGCGACGAATACATCGCGCTCTTCTCGGTGTCTGACCCGGGCACGGTCCGCATCGAGGCCGCCTCTCGCGGGACGGGGGACACCGTCTTCGACCTCTACGACGGGTCGGGCATCACCGTGGCCTCGGACGACGATTCGGGCGGCAATAGCGATAGCCGTGCCGAACTCGCCCTCGTTCCCGGCACATATTGCGTCGCGCTGCGCAGCTTCGACGGTTCGCCACTGACCGGCTTTGTCAGGGTCGGACGGCCCGAACACCCGCCCCTGACCGAGGGGCTGGGCCCCACACCCGTCGCCCCGCGCGCCAGCTGCGATCTTGCAGCAGCCGCTCCGATCACTCTGGGCGCGCCACTTTCGGCCCCGGTCGAAACCACACCCTACTACAGCTTGACGCTGGATCAGCCCACCGCGCTGTCCCTGACGGCCGAGAACCAGAACGCCGACCCGGTTCTGACCCTCTATGACGCGCGGGGCGACTGGCTTGCCGAGAACGATGATTTCGATGGTCTGAACAGCCGGATCGACATGGCAGAACCGCTGCCCGCCGGGCAATACTGCCTTGCGCTGGACGCGCTGGGGGACACCACCTTGCCCATCGTGACCACCGTCAGCGAATATGATCCCGAAGAAGTCATGCGGTCCCTCTATTCCCGCGCCGAAGCCGCCCCGCCGCTGGACGGCTCCTACCCGGTGACCGATCTGGGGCCGGTGCAGACCCGCCAGCGCACGGATGCCAACGTGGATGAGGAGGCTGCCTGGTATGCCTTGGACATCCCCGAGAGCGGGCTGCTGCTGATCGAGGCGATTGCCCAGGGCCAGGGCGACCCTGTCTTGACCCTCTTCGACGATCTGGGCCGGCAGGTTGGGCACAACGACGATTCGGGGGGCTCGCTCGATTCCATGCTGGCCACTAGGGTGCAGCCGGGCACCTACCTTGTTGCCGTGCGCCAGCTTGACGACAGCATGCAGGGCGTCATCCGGTTGCTGTTTGAACGCTACGTCCCGGCCCGGCCCGAATAGGGCCGGGACAGCGCGCCTTAGCGCCCCGTGACCCCGGCCATGAGGCGCACCAGCGTTGCCTGGTCGACATAACCCGTGGGTGGGATGCCCTGTCCCTCCTGGTAGCTGCGCAGGGCCCGACGGGTGCGTTCGTCGATGACACCGTCCAGCGGACCCGGCGAAAGGCCCAGGTCACGCAGCCGCAGTTCCAGCAGTTGCGCGCGCACGCCGCTCAGTTGCAGGCGTTCTTCCTGCGCGCGGGCCGTGGCAACCTGGTCGTCCGAGACCGAGGGACCCTCCATCCGTGCGATGCGGTCGCGGGCCTCCTCGGCAAAGACGCCGTCGGGCCAGGCAGCAAGGTAATCCTCGTAGGCGGCGAGCGTGTCCTCGGCGGCGGCGATGCCCCAGGCCGAACGGTCGGCCAACTCGGCATCCTCCGCGCGCTCGGCCTCGATGGCCTCCAGTCTGCGCCCGGCCACGTCCGCGAACAGCCCCTCGGGATACCGGTTCAGGTAGGCGCGATAACCTGCCTCGTCGCCCAGCGCGCCGGTTTCGGACCAGTATTCCCGGTCCAGGCGCTCGCGTTCGGCCCGCGCGCGGTCCTCCTCGGCGGCATTCTCGGCGCGGCGGCGCTCGGCCTGGGCGTCCAGGCGGTTGATCTGGCCCCGGGTCAGGTAACTGGTCTGCGGATACCCGTTGGATTGCTGCCAGTTGGTGACGGCCTGTCGGGTGCCCGGCCCGAAGATGCCATCGATGCCGCGGGTATTGTAGCCAAGCACGGTCAGATCACCCTGCACCGCCCGGCGCGCACTGACCGAAAGCGACAGCGCCTCTTCGGCCAGCCGGGCATCGCGGTTGGGTTCGTCAAGGATGGCTCTGATCCGTTCTTCGGCAAGGTCCACGAACCTTCCATCAGGATATGCCCGGATATAACGACGGTAGCCTTCCACGTTGTCGTCCGCCTCTGCCGCATCCCAGGCCGCGGCCTCTGCGGTCAGGCGGTCGTCATCGGGGGTATCGGCAGGATCTTCGGGGGACGTCTCGACCGCTGCCGGTATAAGCGACCAGCCCGGCATTAGGAAGCCGTGCGCCACCAAATCCGAGCGGCCCCCGATGGCCGCGGCAAGGTCGGCACCCGGTTCGACAAGATCCGTTTCCATGAAGTCGGCGATGTCGGAGGGATCGCCACGCAGCACCGTGACCCCCTGCGGAATGTCCAGCGCGCCAAACCCGGCACGCAGCACCGGCCCGGCCGTGTCCAGATCACGTGCATCGCCGGGCGCCAGCAGCAGGATGGCCTGCCCGGGCCGTGCGGCCAGCACCTGCAACAGGCTATCCACCGACAACGCCTGATCACCCATGCCGAACAGCGTCGGCTCTTGTGCTTCGGCGGTCAGTAGCCAGCTGCGGCTCCCATCGGTCACGAAATGCCCCGCAAGTGCGACGACCAGACGCTTGGCCGCATCGGCATCCTCTGCAAAGGCGGCGGCCAGATCATGGGCGACCCCGCCGCGCGGGTTGGCCCGGGCCTGCACCGCGAAGCCCAATGCCCGAAGCCCCTCCTGCGCGTTGAGCATGTCGTCGGCCCGGCTCACCCGGTCCAGCCGCTCGTAGCGTTCGATCCCGAGGATCAGCGACGCATCCTCGGCCTGCGCCAGAAACGGCGCGGCGATAAAGGCGGTTGTCAGCAGAAGGCGGCGCATGGCGTGTCCTTTCCTGAGGTATCGTAGCTGCGGTGATCCTCGACCACCAGCCTGTCACGCGACAGGCTGCCAAGGGTGCAAACCTGGACCGTGCCGTTCAGTTTCAAAACATCGTGCACCATGGTGTCGATGGCGTCGGCATCGGCGCCCGGGGGGGTCAACCTGCACCGGCATCGCGTCAGCGTCGCCCGCGCGGTCGGCCATGACCCGGTGCGCAGAGGGCCCCGGGCGATGTCGGCGGCCCGCTGACCCGCATCACGGGCTTCCAGTGCATCAAAGAAGGTCATGCGTCATTCCTGCGGATTTGATCCGTGTCATTCAATAACACGGGCGTTCTGGGCTATCGGCCTCGCCGGAGCATCTTCGCATGTCTCGGACAGCACGCAAGAGAGAGGCGCATGTCAGGACCCTATACGCAAAATTTCTCCCTCGACGAGATCGACCCCAGGATCACGGTGCACGAGGGGCGCCAGACGGTCGAGATCGACCTTTCCGGTCTGTATTTCCACACATCCAAGGACGTGAACGCGCTGTTCGACCGGATCGAGGAACGGCTGCAGGAAACCGGGGAACCGCTGTGGTTCTTTCTCGACAACGTCACGGATTACCGCGTGGACGAGTCCGCGTGGTTCGCCTTCACCCGCCGGGGTCGTGATCTGAACCAGGCCCATTCCATGGGCACGCTGCGTTATGACACCACGCCCGAAACCCGGGCTCGCATCGCCCGCGACAAGGGCACGGACCGCGAAAGTCCAAACCTGTTTGCAGACCGCGCGGCAGCGCTGGCGCATCTGTCCAGGCTACCGTCAAGGCGGCGCGAACGCATCCACCATCACCCCAACCACGAGCGCGGCCGGTTCATGCGGCGATTGTCCTTCGACGAGACGACGCGTATCTTCGACATTGACCTGTCGGGGGTCAGCTTCGAACATTCGCGCGATGTCAACGACATCTACGACTGGTTGGAACAGGCACTGCGCCGGGCTGGGGGACGGTGGTATTTCCTCATCAACTACGAAAACACCCGTATCCAGTCGCCCGCCTGGGTGAAGTTTGCCGCCCGCGGCAAGGACCTGAACGAACGCTTCTCGCTCGGGTCGGTGCGCTATGCACCCGACTCCGAAACCGAAGCCGACATTCGACTGCGCGCCGAAAGCGGCGGGTTCCGGCCCAACATCCGCAACACCCGGGCAGAGGCCCTGGCGCGCATCGCCGAGATGAAATCCGGAGCCCAGGTCGCCTGACGAGCGTCAGGCCACCTCGCCCGGCTGGAAGGCGGTCCATGCATCGAGGATCGCGCCGCGGCGGGTGAGTTGCGCGTGGTACGGCCGATTGAAACAGGATGATCAGCCGAAGGCAGTCAGCTTGGCCTGCAGCGGGGGCACGCCGATAATCTCGGCGGCGATGGGCATGTGGCGGATGGCCATCCATTGGCGCCTCGGCATCCAGCGCATCAGGGTCCGCGCGATCAGCGCGCGCCGGTCAGGATTACAAGTAAAATCCTATAGTTGGCCACCGCCCGCCGTCTCGGCGCCCGTGACCTGAATGCCGAATCCGACCCGGTCAGAAGCGTTGACCTGCCCCGAGGCCGAGTGGTTGTCGAACCATGCGCCCCTGTCGAAGAGCCGGGCAAGAAAGACCTGCGTCGCCGCCGTCAGGTTGACACCCTTGATCCGCAAGCTTGGAAGGCCGAACAACTTGCCTACCCGCACCGGGTAGTAACGTTGGCGGCACAACCGGACGGGAAAGGACTGGTTGTTCGTCCGGTGGGAGGTCTGGAAATCACCCGCCTTACGGCAGAGCATCGGTTTCGTCTTCTGGATCGGTATTCTTTGGCAGCTTGCGCTGGTGCCTCGGCGCATATCCTATCGCTTCGGCGTGGCGAGCGAGCCAGAAATAGGTCAGCGCCCCGGCGGCGGCGCCGACGAAGGCCAGAATGGTGGCGATCACCATGCGGCTGGTGTTGCCGGGATCGGCAGAGATCGCCAGGTAGCCGAAAGCCCAGAAGCCCGACCAGGCGATGACGTTGAGGATCGCGATCAGCTTGGCCATGGTAGCTATACCCTTTCTATGTTTTTCTCGCCGGACAGGCCGGGTGGCCGGAACACGAGGAGGATGAGCGCCATCACTTAGGCGACCCGGTTTTCGTCGCCCCACCCACGCAGGGCGTGCCGATCAGGAATTCTGACAGTTCCTCGGCCGCCTCACCATAATGGCGTCGGGGATCGAGGTGAAGCCGCCCGGCATCGGCACCGGCAAGACTTTGGGCGCTGTCAGCGACAACGAGCGCTGCACGCTCGATACCGCCTCCCGCATGAGGCCCGCGGCACCTTCGACCAAGCCCGCGAACGGCCAGACCAGCCCCCGGAAGAAGTCGAGCGAGACGCCCACCGACGACGCCGCCTGCTGGTTGCATGGCGCGACTTTTCACGGCGTACTTGCTGATCAACATAGGCGCAATAATCACCAGCAGCGCGGCGACCAGCCTGGCAACCATGTCCAGTTTTTCGCTGAAGAGGCCAGCCCGCCGTTGCCCATGTGAAAGAAGATCGCGTCGGCGTCAGGCCAGAGCCCAATAGTCTTGAACGATCGTTCATTTGATCTGGTATCGCCTGCAGGCTTGCCTTTGCGGTGGCAGGCTGTATCCGGAACCGGGCCTGATCGAGGAGACATGACATGCATATCTGGATGCGGGCCGAGACGCGCCCGAACGAACGTCGCGCCGGGCTGTTGCCAGATGGGGCGGCGGCACTTGTCGCGCGGGGCTGGACCGTCACGGTCGAAGACAGCCCGACACGGATCGTCCCTACCGCCGACTATGCCGCCGCCGGGTGTCGTATCGCGCGCCCCGGCACCTGGACCAAGGCACCGGTGGACGCGATCATCCTCGGCCTCAAGGAACTGCCCGCGGACGACATGCCGCTGCGCCACCGGCACATCATGTTCGGGCACGCCTTCAAGGGTCAACCCGAGGGGCAGGTCCTGCTGGACCGGTTCCGCGCCGGGGGCGGCACACTTCTGGATCTGGAGTATCTCGTTGACGACACAGGGCGCCGTATTGCGGCCTTCGGCCACTGGGCGGGCTATGCCGGAGCAGCGCTTTCGCTCCGTGCCTGGGCCGGGCAGACCGGGCCTGTCGATATCTGCACCTCTGCCGAGGTCATGGCCGAAGACCTGCGGAACCTGCTTACGTGCCGCGCGCCGCGCGTGCTGATCATCGGTGCACTGGGGCGAGTCGGACAGGGCGCGGCGGCGCTCTGCGCATCCGTCGGGGCGCGGGTCACGGCATGGGACATCTCCGAAACCGCCAATGGCGGCCCCTTCCCCGAGGTGCTGTCGCACGACGTATTCCTGAACTGCATCCTTGCCGCGCCCGGCGTGCCTGTTTTCGTGCCGCGCGATGCGGGGACCAAGCCCCGGACGTTGAGGGTGATCGGTGACATCGCTTGCGACCCGAACAGCACCTTCAATCCGGTTCCCGTCTACGACCACGTCACAAGTTGGCAGGCTCCCACCCGGCGCGTCCACGACACCCCACCCCTGGACGTGATGGCCATAGACAACCTGCCCTCGCTGCTGCCGGAAGAGTCATCCAAGGATTTCGCCATGCAGCTTTTGCCGCACCTGAAGAGACTCGACCGATTGGACGAGGGCGTCTGGTCCCGCGCTGCAGAAAAGTTTCGCGGCTATCGCTCCTGATAGAGCGCGTCCTCCTCGGCACTGGCCGATATGCCCAGCGCATCGAGCCCGTTTTCCAGGTGATCGGCAAGATGCGGCGACCCCTTGAGGTAGGTTTGAGTCGGCGTGCTGGCCTCGGCCGTGGCATGCCGCGTCGCCTCGGCCAGTTCCTCGGCCTCGTAAGACCCGCGCCCGATCCACATGATCGCGACAAGACTGGACTGTTCCTCTTCGGTCAAGCCGCTCACGAAGGCATCGAATTCGGCCTCGGCCCGGTCCAGTTCCCGCGCGAGGATGATGACCTCGGCGACCTTGTCGACAGTGATGTTCAGCATCGAAACCTCCCGCAGCTTGCTGTCCCGTTCGCGTGATGACTTTGCCCGGCAGAGTGGCACGTCACCTTGATCCAGGACAAGCTCAGCGCCCGAAGATCCGATAATAGGCCCAGTCCGGAAGGAATTGCGACAACCGGAAGACCCAGGAAAACACCGTCGGAAAGCTGCGCTTGAAGGCATCGGTGTGCATGTGTTCGATGACCTCCAACGCGGCCGCCTCGGGGTCCATGATGAAAGGCATGTGAAAATCGTTCTTGTCAGTCAGCCGGGTGCGGATGAAGCCGGGATTGACCACCTGAACATCCACGCCGGTGCGTCGCAGGTCGGCGTGCATGCATTCGGCCAGGCTCATCGTGCCCGCCTTGGAGGCCGTGTAACCGATAGACCCAGGCAGCCCACGGAACCCGGTCAGCGACGACGTGATGACGATATGACCCGCGTCCCGTTCGACCATGCCCGGCACGACCTGCCCCAGCACCCTCACGAAGCCGGTGAAGTTGACGTTGGCCATGGCCGTGGCCTGTTCGGCGTTCCAGTCCTGCGCGGCAAAGGGCCAGTAGACGCCGGCCAGCAGGACCAGCCCGTCGACCTCGCCCACGGCTTCGCCCGCCTTCCTAACACTCGCGTCGTCGCCGATGTCCATGGGCTGCACATGGGCCTTGCCGGACAACTCACCGGCCAGGGTCTCGAGGCTGTCGGCGGAGCGCGCAGACAGGATCAGTTCGGCCCCCGCACGGCTGAGGTGATGGGCCACGGCCCGGCCCAGTCCCTCGCTGGCGCCGACCACCCAGTAGCGTTTTCCTGCAAACTCTCTCACGATTACTCCTTCCGCGCGGACCTGCGCCCGTCTCTTACATCTGGCATCACTCGCCCGGTGTCATCTCGCCATCGCCGCGTATCGGGCGCATGGTTGCGACAAGCTCGGCCACCTTGATCCCGAATTTTCGGAACTGGCTGCGATTCATGATCGTCCCATTTGGCAAAAGGTACATCCAGTCCACAGTGTCCAATTCGTGGCCACCGGCATCCTCGGTCAGTTTGATACGGTATTTCAACCGCACGGCCGACCCGTTCTGCACCCCCTCGCCTGTGCCGATCACGTCGGGCGCCGTCGCCAGGATCCGGCCATCATTGCCCAGACGCAGGGACCATTGGCGTTCCTGGCGAGTGCCGCTGTCATAGTCGAAAACTTCCCGCAGGGTGCCGACATTGCCTTCCCAACTGCCCTCGAACCGGGCCACGAAACGCGAGGCGACACGCCCTGTGGGGCCATAGATCACACCCTCGCAGGCCAGCGGCCCGTTCAACACTGTCTGGATGTTGAAAACAGGGCCGTCGGAATAGTCCTCTGGGCTTTGGGCGGTGAAATCCGCATACCGGGTCTTGAGGATGATCAGCGCGACGACCACCGCCATCCCCAGAAGGATGTAGGTCACTGTCATGGTTTTTCCTCCAGTTGCGTGGCAGCCAGAAGCGCGATTGCCACAAGTTTCAGAAGCGACGGCACAAGCGCATAAAGCACCGTTAGCATTGTCAGGGCCGCCTCGGGCTGTGCCTCGGACCCAGCCCGAAAACCGGTCCATTCCAGCAGGGGCAGCAGCACGGCGGCGGCCAGCGCCAATGTGAATTTGCTGACCAGTGACCACAGGCCGAACCCTTGCCCCGCATTGGGCGCGATGGCCGCCATTCGGCGCGCAAACATGGCCGGCAGCAGCGTGAGGTCCGCGCCGATGGTGGCCCCGGATGCAATGCAGATCAGCGCGAAGGGCACGGTATCCCCCGCGCCCAGCATCAGGGTGAAACCGAAAGATATGACCGCCAGCGCCATCGCCGCCAGCAGCACCGGCCGAGCCCCGAACCGGCGCGCCAGCGCGCCCCAGATCGGGGCCGACGCGGCAGCGGCAAGGAAGAACAGCACCAAAAGAGGCCCCTCCCAGCCGGGCGCGGAAAGCCGGCTTTCGACGAAGAACAGGAACAGCGTCGAGGACACCGCGAGGGGCGCGGCATTGACCAGCGCAAGAATCAGAAGGCGGCGCGCGATGCGGTCCTGCAGTATCGTGCCGATGCGCGCGGGCGGGGTTGCATGACCGCGCGAAGACCATTCCGGCAGCATGGCCAGCGCCGCAAACCCCGCAACAACGGCAAACCCCCACGCGAAGATGGCATAGGGCGCGATCACGCGCCCGGTCAGAAGCGTGGGCGCGACAGCCGCCAAGCATATGCCCAGCAGCGCGCCGGTTTCGCGCCAGGCGGCCAGCTGCACATGGCCACCGGTCAGGGCATCGGCCTTGGCCACGCCTTGCGCGTAGAAGGTAATTGTCAGGAAACTGAAGGCGGTAAACAGTCCGGTGATGGTCAGCCCGAACCACCAGATCGGCGCGATGGGCGGGGCCACGGCGAAAAGGCCCAGCATCGAGAGCGCGAGCAGCGCGGCGCCCAGCGTCGCTGCGCCCGGCCGCAACCTGCGCAGGCGTTCGCTGACCCAGCCCAGCACCGGGTCCTGGACCACGTCGAACAGCCGCAATCCGAACAGCACCGCGCCCAGCAGCGCCAGGCTGACCCCGTAGTTGTCGGCGTAAAATTTCGGCGCGTAGATGTAGATCGGCAGCCCCGCGCCCGAAAGCACGGCAGCAAAGCCTGCATAGGCAGGCAGGCGCTGGGCGGTGGCCCTCATCGGCTGACCTCGTCGGCGGGCGGCTCGGGGCGCAGGCGATAACCCGCCCCTTTCCACCAGAGCTTCAGCGCCTGCCAGTGGATCAGCGCCAGAACCCGGCGCGACCCGAGCGGACGGCGCAACAGGGACCGCAATATCGCGCGATTGGTCAGCGATCGTCGCGGCCCCGCCAGCGTGGCCACGAGCCCGTTCTCACCATCGGAAAAGTCGATACGGATCGCGATCCGCTCGTCGGCGATCTTGAAATTGAACCGGTACCCACCGCCGATGTCCTGGAACGGCGAGACATGAAAGACCTTGCGCGCCTCAAGCGTGTCGTCGGGCCGGATTGCGCGCTGGTCAGCGTGGTGGCACAGGTAGGAATGGCGGTCGCCGAAGGTATTGCTCACCTCGGCGATCACACAGGTCAGCGCGCTCCCGCTGTCGCGGCAAAGCCAGAAGCTGACCGGATTGAAGACATGGCCCAGAACGCGCGGCTGCGCCAGCAGCTCGATCCGGTCGGGCTGGGCCAGACCGTGTTCGCGCAGCACGTCGCGTACCCAGGCGGCGCCGCGGCCATTGTGGGGCGGGCCACCATGATCCCGGTCCTGCAGGGACATAAGACCGCGCCGGTTTCGCGCAAACAATGCGGGGCGGGAAGGCGCATTGTCCTCGGCATCGGCCAACACGTAGTCGATGGAATAGGAAAAGGCATTCGTCACCTGCCCCTTGCGACCATGCCATGTCTCTCCGGATATGTGCTCGACCCGTGTCACTGGGCCGCCAGACGCGCCGTGGCCTTGGCCCGGATACCCTCGACCACGTCCATAGCAGAAGACAGACCATCCTCGTGAAAACCATCCTTCATCCACGCCCCACAGAACCAGGTGTTGTTATCGCCGTTGATCCGGGCGCAGCCGCGCTGCGCCTCGAGTGCAGACAGGTCATAGACCGGGTGGTGCAGCGTCACCTCGTCCCAGATCAGGTCTTCTCGGATCTGGCGGGTGGAATTGAGCGTCACGAAAAGCGGCTCTTCCAACCAGCTTTGCAACGAGTTCATCCAGTAGGTCAGGTCGATCTTCTCGGTGCCCTTGTCGGCCGCCTCGGTATAGTTCCACGACGACCATACGGCCCGGCGGCGCGGCATGACGGAAGCGTCGGAGTGGAGCAGGACCGTGTTCGGCTGATAGCGAAAATTGCCCAGGCTGGCCCGCTCGGCCGACGTCGGGTCGGCCAGCATCCGGAAGGACTGGTCGGAGTGGCTGGCAAAGATGACCTCGTCGAAGGCTTCCCATTCGGCGCCATCGGTCTTGATCTCGACGCCGCTGGCCGTCCGACGCACGGCATCGACCGGACAGCCCAGCCGCAGCGCCACGCCCCGTTGAGCCAAGGAATGTCCCAGGCGGCTGACATATTCTTGGCTGCCGCCCTCGACCGTGTACCACTGGTGCTGGCCGTGGACGCCCAGCAACGCGTGGTTCTTGAAAAAGGTCATCATGGCATGGGCCGGGAAATCGAGGATCTTTTCCTTGGGTGTCGACCAGATCGCGCCGGACAGTGGCAGGATGTAATAATCGCGAAACCAGGCCCCGGAACCAAGGCGGTCAAGCAGGCCGCCCACGGTCAGGTCCGAATCGCCGGACAGATCCAGGCCGCGCGCATTGAAGCGCATGACATCGCGGCACATTCGCAGAAATGACGGACGCAGTGCATTGCGCCGCTGGGCAAAGAGTGCCGGAAGCGATTTCAGCCCGTATTCGACACGGCCGCCGTCGACCGAAGCGCCGAAACTCATGTCGGACTTGATTACCGGCACGTCAAGCTTGTCGAAAAGCGCTGCCAGGTGCGGGTAGTTGGCGTAGTTGAAGACGATGAACCCGGTATCCACCGGCTGGTCGCCCCGCGGCCCCGCCATGCGCGTGCGGGCGTGGCCACCCAGACGCGGTTCGGCCTCGAAAAGAACCACTTGGTGGTCACGGGCCAACTCGTGCGCGGCTCCCATGCCGGATATCCCGGCACCGATCACGGCAATCCTCGACTGTCGGCTCGCGCCTGGCTGAGTGGGCATCTGGTCTCCATCCGTTTGTTGGTCAGGGGTGTTACGGCAACCCGTGTGACATGGATTGAAAAACCGCGCGAAACCGGGTGAATACTTTTTGATCCGAGTGCCTGACCCGCGCGTAACTCTTTCATGTTTACCGAGCCTGGCACCCTTACGAATGCGGATGCGAACCGGCGCGCAGACCCTTATGCTGCAGCGCAGGCAATGCGAGCAAGAGGGGCAATGGTCGAGGTGACACAGTCAGGAACGAAAAAGCCGCCATCGGCGGACCGCATGGCTTGGGTGGCCCACGTGAAGGCGATACGGGACCGGCAGGATCAGGCGGCCTTCGCCGAGCTGTTCGGGCATTTCGCCCCAAGGGTGAAGGCGTTCCTGATGAAATCGGGGGCAAGCCCGGAGCTTGCCGAGGAATGCACGCAGGAGGTCATGACCACACTCTGGCGCAAGGCTCACATGTTCGATCCGGCCAAGGCCAGTGTTTCGACCTGGATCTTCACGGTGGCACGGAACCGCAAGATCGACATTCTGCGAAAGGAGCGTCGGCCCGAGCCGGAGGACCTTCCATGGGGTCCGGAGGCCGAGCCGGAACAGGACGATGTATTGGTTCTCCAGCAGGAGACACAAAAACTGGGCAAGGCCCTTGCGGACCTGCCCGACAAGCAGAGGGACCTCATCCTCAAGGCATATTATGGCGAACTGTCGCACAGCGAAATCGCCGAGCGGACCGGCCTGCCGCTGGGGACCATAAAATCAAGGATACGGCTGGCGCTGGACCGCCTGCGCCGCCAGATGAAGTAGGGTTGAGACAATGAAGCACGAGATCAATCACCACCTGACCGACGCCCTGTTGATGGGCTATTCCGCGGGTATCCTGCCCGAGGCCTTCAACGTCGTCGTGGCCGCGCATGTGTCGCTCTGCGACGACTGCCGTGCTCGGCTAACAGAGTTTGACGCTGTCGGCGGCGAAGTCGTCGCGATGGGAGGGACCGCGAAGATGGACCCCGACAGCCTGACGCGCACGCTTGCCGCCATTGCCGGGGAGCCTCCCGCGCCTGATGCCGACGTCCACGCAGCGAGGACCCATGCTGATCCGGGCGTGCTGCCGCAGCCCATCCGCGACTATGTCGGCGGCGACCTTGATGCGGTGAAATGGCGCCGCGTCGGTGGTGGCGTGCGGCAGGCGATCCTGCCGACATCGGCCAATGCATCCGTGCGGCTGCTGCACATCCCGGCGGGGTGCGCCGTACCCGATCATGGCCATGCAGGCACCGAATTGACGCTGGTGCTTCAGGGGGCCTTCCGCGACGAGACAGACCGGTTCGGCACGGGCGACATCGAGGTCGCCAACGAGGATCTGGACCACCAGCCCGTTGCCGAAGACGGTATTGATTGCATATGTCTGGCCGCCACCGATGCGCCGCTGAAATTCAACAGCATGCTGCCGAAGCTGGCGCAGCCCTTCCTGCGTATCTGAGAGCCGCCGAGGGCGGCTCAGCGCGCCTGCGCCATCCAATTTATCCCGATCCGCGGACCCGATGCCGGGTCCCATGTCCCACTGCCATCCGACGCGAGGGTGACGGCGGTTTTGTCCTACGCCATCGCATATACTGCATCGGTGGTTCGGATCGGTGCAGGTGCGTCCATGCCGCCCAGACACAGGCCGCTGGCCGTCTCGCAGGACACGATCTGTGCAGATGCCGGCGGTTCATCCACACCGGACCGGAAGAACACGAGTATTTCCTGGCACGGCGCAAGCATGTGCGCGACAGAAATGGGGTCTTCCGGGTTTCCGACTTCGGTCTACATGCAGCCCGTCGTCAGGGCCAGGGCCGCAATGAGTGGTCGTCCCCACATCTCATGACTCCTGCGCCGTCAATCTGAACCAAGGCTAGTCAGCCGCGGCAATCGGGGCCAGGTCAGGGCTTCGGTCGGGTCAGGGGCAGGACATCGGGGGCCGCACGATCCTCGGGCGCGATCTCCTCGAAATCGAAATTGTGCAGCCGGCCAGCCCGCTTGCCGGCACGCTCGGCGGCTGTGTTGATCTCGTCCAGGTCCTTGCGGGCCTGTCCGAAATGTGTGTTCAGCTTGTCCACCCGTTCGACCACGAGTTCCACGTCGCGATGCAACTGGCCAAGCGTCTTGCGGATCGCCCCCGCCTGTTCACGCATCCGCGCGTCCTTGAGGATCGCGCGCATGGTATTCAACGTGGCCATGCAGGTAGTCGGCGAGACGATCCAGACCCGCGCGGCAAAGCCCTCGCGCACGACCTCTGGGAAATTTGCGTGCAGTTCGGCGTAGACCGCCTCGGAGGGCAGGAACATGAGCGCACCGTCGGCGGTTTCCCCGTCGATTATATAACGCTCGGAAATATCCCTTATATGTTTCTTCACCGCGACGCGCAGGGCCCTGCCGGCCTCGTTCACCTCGCGGTCCGTGCCCGCACGGCGCAGCGCCTCGTAGGCCTCCAGCGGGAACTTGCTGTCGATGGCGATGGGCCCCGGCGGGTTGGGCAGGTGGACAAGGCAGTCGGCGCGCTTGCCGTTCGACAGCGTCGCCTGAAGCGCGTAGCTGTCCGAGGGCAGCGCCTTGCCAACGATATCGGTCAGCTGGATTTCCCCGAAGGCCCCGCGCGTCTGCTTGTTCGACAGGATGTCCTGCAATGACAGGACGTCGCCCGACAGCTTGGTGATGTTTTCCTGCGCCTTGTCGATCGTCCGAAGGCGTTGCTGCAATTCGCCCAGAGATTGCGCGGTGTTTCGGGCGGAGGTCGACAGGTTCTGGTTCATCGCCTCGGTCACCGCGGCCAGCCGTTGTTCCATAAGGTTCAACGTCTTTTGTTGCTGCGCCGCCTGCGTCTCGGAAACCGAGTTCAGACCGCCGAAAAGCTGTTGCTGGCCATCGGACAGCCACTGCACTCGGGCGTTGACCCCGCCCATCTGGGCGGCGAGGTCAGCGGTGGTCCGGGCCGCCTGGCCGGTGCGCCGCACCGCCGCGATAAGCAGCAAGAGCACCAGCAGCACGACCACGACGCCCGCGATGGCAAGCATCACCGCGGGGTCGCTCAGGACATAGCTGTTTTCACCGATCCGGATCATGAGCGCCCGAAGAGCCTTTCGATATCGGCCAAGCTCAGTTCCACATAGGTGGGCCGCCCGTGGTTGCACTGCCCCGACAGCGGCGTTCCTTCCATCTCGCGCAGCAAGGCGTTCATCTCATCGGCCTGCATCCGGCGCCCGGAGCGGATCGAGCCATGGCAGGCGACCCGCGACAGGATCGCTTCGAGTTTCGACTGCACGAGGTCGCTGCTGCCCTCGTCGGCCAATTCATCGAGGATATCGCGAAGCAGCGCTTTGCAGTTCACCTCGCCCAACAGCGCGGGGGTCTCGCGCACGGCCACGGCCCCGCCACCGAAGGGTTCCAGCGTCAAACCGAACCGCCCAAAGGCCCCGGCGTGGCCTAACAGGAGTTGCGCGTCGGCCTCGGACATCTCGACGACCTCGGGGATCAGCAAGGCCTGGGCCGCTACGCCGGTGTCCGCCATCTGGCGCTTGAGCCTTTCGTAAACCAGCCGCTCGTGGGCGGCGTGCTGATCCACAAGGACCATGCCGGTCTCGGTCTGGGCGACGATGTAATTCTCGTGCACCTGTGCGCGGGCGGCCCCAAGGGGATGCTGTTCCAGCCGCCGACCGTCGTCGTGTTCGACCGCTGGTTCGACCCGCGCCGAATAATCCTGTGCCATCTCGGCGAACCCCGGCGACTGGGCCTCGTAGCTGGCCGAGCGCACGGCCATCGAAGGGCGATCCATCTGGTAAACGCGCGTTGCCCCCGGCTCGGGGCGAAAGGCGCCCAGCGTGGCCCCGGCCACGGTCGAGGACGACCGGTGCCCGGACTCGGCCAGGGCATGGCGCAGGGCCGAGACGATCAGGCCTCGCACCGTGCCCGGGTCGCGGAACCGCACCTCGGATTTTGCCGGATGCACATTCACGTCCACACGGGTCGGGTCAACTTCTATGAACAAACACGCCGCCGGGTGCCGGTCGCGCGACAGCGTGTCCATGTAGGCGGCCCGAAGCGCCCCGATCAGAAGCTTGTCACGCACCGGGCGGCCGTTGACGAACAGGAACTGCTGCACCGCAGAGCCGCGCGAGTAGGTCGGCAGGGCGGCGAAACCGGTCAGTAGAACGCCGTCGCGCTCGGCCTCGATCGGGATCGCGTTCTCGGTGAAATCCTTGCCCAGCACCTGGCGCAGACGGCCCTTGAGCGCCCCGAAAAGATCGCCCGTCTGTGCATCGGCCCGGAAGGTGACGCGACCCTTGCCGCCCGAGACGTCGCGCAGGACGAAACTGACATGCGATTCGGCCATGGCCAGCCGTTTGACCACGTCCGTTATCGCCTGCATCTCTGCCCGGTCGGTGCGAAGGAATTTCAGCCGCGCGGGCGTGGCGAAGAACAGATCGCGCAGCTCGACGACCGTGCCACCAGTCAGCGCCGCAGGGCGGAGCTGTTCGGCCACACCGCCTGTCACTGAAAGCTCGGCCCCCGTTTGGCCGGCCGCGCGGCTGCGGATCGTCAGCCGGCCCACAGCCCCCAGCGAGGGCAGGGCCTCGCCCCGGAATCCGAAGGAGTGGATGTTCAAAAGGTCCGCACCGTCGATCTTGGAGGTCGCGTGCCGGGCCAGGGCCAGCGGCAGATCGGTTTCGGACATACCGGTGCCGTCGTCGCTGACGCGGATCAGGGTCTTGCCCCCATCGGCAATCTCGATCTCGACCCGGCTGGCCTGCGCATCCAGCGCGTTCTCGACCAGCTCCTTGACCGCCGAGGCGGGCCGTTCCACGACTTCGCCCGCCGCGATCCGATTGATCGCGGCCTCGTCAAGTTGACGGATCACGGGATGATCGTCGCTCATATTGCGGTCCAATACGGCCATACCGCAAGAGATAGCATGGTGGGCGCCGATTCTGACAGGGCAAATCGCCCGGAACGGGGTGGTCTACTCCAGGCCGTCGGGCTGCCCGACCACCACGAAATGCAGCGCCTCCGGGTCCAGCAATTCATGGGCCACGCGGTTGACCTCCTCCAGTGTCACCGCCTCGATATAGCCGTTGCGGTTCTCGACATAGTCAGAGGGCAGACCGGTGGCCTGCATGCCGGCAAGGATGCCCGCAATCTCGGCATTGCCGTCGAAGCGAAGCGGGTAGGCCCCTGTGAGGTAGGTCTTGGCATCGGCCAATACAGTGGCACTCACGCCTTCGTCGGCCATGCGCGCCCACTCGTCCCGGATCACGGCGATGGCTTCGGCGATCCGGTCGTTGGCCGAAGCGAGGTTGCCCAGGTAGAGCGCCGCATGGTCCTTGGGCACAAGGTAGGTGGAAACGCCATAGGTCAGGCCGCGCTTTTCGCGCACCTCTTCCATCAGGCGGCTTTGCACGCCCCGCCCTCCGAGAATCTCGTTGAGGATATAGGCTGCGAAGAAATCCTCATCATCGCGCGGCAGCCCCTCGTGCCCGAAGAGGGCCACTGACTGCGGGGTCTCGAAATCCACGACCGTTGTGCCACCGTCCAGCGCGAACCCGGCCGGGCCCGGCCGGGCTGGTCCTTCGGCCGGCAAATCGCCCAGCAGCTCATCGAGCAATCGGCCGAGTTCCCCGGGCGTGATGTCCCCCGCCGCGCCAACATGCACGCGCGAACGCACCAGGGCGTTTTGATGCGCCGTCACGATATCGTCGCGGGTCAGGCTGTTCACACTCTCGGCGGTGCCGTTGATGGGCGATCCGTAAGGATGGTCTCCGAAGGCTTCCCGGTCGAAGGTGCGCCCGGCGATGCTGTTGGGGTCGGTGGCATCGCTGCGGATGCCCGACAGCACCTGCGCGCGCACCCGGTCAAGCGCGTTCTGGTCGAATCGAGGCTCGGTCAACGCGAGGCGCAGCAGGTCGACGGCCTCGTCCCGGTTCTCGGTCAAGAAGCGGGCCGTGATAACGACCCTGTCGTCGCGGGCCCTGAAGCCATAGCTGGCCGCCAGGCCTTCGCGAGCAGTCTGGAACGCACGTGCATCCATTTCGCCCGCACCTTCCTCCAACAGGCCCATCATCAGGTTGGTCGCGCCGCGCTTGCCGGGTTCGTCCAAGGAGGCGCCCCCGTCGATGACGATTTCCAACGCAACGAATGGAATGGCAGCTTCCTCGACCAGCCAGGCATCGATGCCGCCGGGAGACTTGACCTGCTGTATGTTGATCTCGGCCCGTGCGGTCAGCGGCGCGAGCAGAAGGGCAAGGGACAGAACAAGACGTTTCATTGCAGCACCTCCCGGCTGGGAACGACCCAGGCCGTGACGGAGCGATCGCGGTCAAGCACCTCGCGGGCCACCGTCAGGATGTCTTCCTCGGTGACCGATTGCAGGGTTTCGGGCCAGGCTTGCACATCCCCGACCGTCAGACCCTGGGTCAGCGCCGCGCCATAGCGGCGGGCCAGTCCCTGCACGTCATCCCGAGCGTAGACCTCGCTGGCACGCAACTGGGTATGCAGGCGCTCCATTCGGTCGGCCTCGATACCGGTTTCCAGGAAATCGGCTATGGCAGCGTCCATGGCGTCCTCGGCCTTTTGCAGGGTCACGCCCTGCTCGGGAACAACGGTCAGCCCGAAGGTCGTGTCATCCAGCGACCGACCGTTGTAGTAGGCCGAGGTATAAACAGCTGTCTGGCTGTCGAACTGCAGGGCCACGCCCAGCGCCGAGGTGAATGGCGATCCGCCCAGAAGCTCGGCCAGGTAGGTCAGCGCCGCGGCCTTTTCCTGTGCCCCGCTGTCGCGTTCGGGGGCGATGTAGCTTCGGGTCAGATAGGGTTGTGAAACCCGGGGGTCCTCGTAGACCAGCCGGCGCTCGGCAGTCTGCGGAGGTTCCTGAGGACGGACACGCTCCGGCAGGTCGGGTTCCCGCGGAATCGGGCCGTAGGTTTCCCGCGCAAGCGCGATGACCTCGTCGGGATGGACGTCGCCGGCCACGACGAGCACGGCATTGTTGGGCGAATAGTAAAGGTCGTAGAAATCCAACGCGTCCTCCATGCCCAACTGTTCCATCTCGTGCTTCCAGCCGATGATGGGCACGCCGTAGCGATGGTTGAGGTATTGCGCCGCGCGCATCTGTTCGCGGGCCAGCGCACCAGGCGAATTCTCTACCCGCTGGTTACGTTCTTCCAGGATCACGCCGCGCTCGGTCGCGATATCCTCTTCGGTCAGACGCAGGTTGTTCATCCGGTCCGCCTCCATCCGCATCATCAGGGGCAGGCGGTCGGCGGCGACGCGCTGGAAGTAGGCCGTGTAGTCATAGCTGGTAAAGGCGTTGTCGCTCCCGCCCTGGGCAGCGACAATGTCACTGAACTCGCCAGCATCAATCGTCTCCGTTCCCTTGAACAGCAAATGCTCGAGGAAATGCGCCACGCCCGAGGATGAAGGCGGCTCATCCGCCGACCCGGCCCGGTACCAGAGCATGTGCACGGCAGCAGGGGCACGGTGATCCTCGATCACCACGACCTCCAGGCCGTTGTCGAGCGTCGTGGTCGTGACCTCGTCCGCACGCAGGGCGGTGGTCAGGCCAAGGGCCATCGCGAGTGCTGCCAGAAAACGCATGTAGCCTCCGAAGGGATTGATCGTACCGATAAGCTACGTCGCCCGCGGGGCTGTTCAAGAGGACATACGTGGATGTGAGGGCACCGAGACGGGCCGTTATGGCGCAGGCGGAGCGCTGGGCACGGCGACACCCGCGTTACGGAAGCGCGCAAGCGCGGCATGGGCGTCGAGCGCCTGGCCCGAATAGGCTTGGAAATACCGGTCGCCGCGCGCAAAAAGCCCCCCGAACCGGCTACGGCGGTCGCGGAAACCCTGGTCCTCGGCGGCCAGCGTGGCGCGGATATCCGGGTCAACGCCGTTACGCGTGGCATAGGTCACGAGTGCGGAATCACCCGCAGGGATGCCGCCGACCATAGTCGCGCCCGGGTTGCCGCCCAGCGCGATCACCGCATCGGCCGCAGGATCGGGATCGGTGCGGTTAGCCACCCCGGTCGTGGGTGCGGGCAGTCTCGACAGGTTCTCGGGAATCTCCAGTGGGGCGGAGGGATTAATGGCGAATTCATCCGGCCCGTCGCCGCCCGCATCAAGGTTGCGCAGACCCCCGCCGCCGCCACAGGCGGCCAAGGCTGTCAGCGCCAGAATGGCAATGATCGTCCTAGCCATCGTTGTCGTTCCCTAATCACCCTTTGCCGGGATGTTGTAACGCAGCCCGCTGCCCGCGTCACGCGCTCTTGTTGTCAGGTCCGAAAAGCACCAGCCCGACGGCCCCGGCAAAGATCGCGATATCGGCCACATTGAAGGCGTAGGGATTGCTGATCCCGCAACAGGACATGTTCAGAAAATCCGCCACCGCGCCATAAAGCACCCGGTCCAGCGCGTTACCGATCGCGCCGCCCACAAGAAGCCCCGCACCGATCATGGCCCGGCGCCCGGGTTTTTCCCGATTCACCCACCACACCACGAAAAGCGACACCGCCAGGGCGATCCCCACCAGCACCCAGCGCAGGTCCAGCCCGCCAAAAAGGCCGAAGTTGATGCCCCGGTTCCAGGCCATGGTCAGCACAAGGTAAGGGTCAGCCACCTCGACCCGGGGCGGATAGGGCAGCCGGGCCGTGTCGCCGGTGACCTGCCCCCAACCCAGTCCGAAGATGCCGAACAGGACCAGCGCCTTGATGGCCTGGTCGACCAGGAAGGTCAGCACGGCGGTGATACCCAGTAGGCGCATATCGGTCCCCTGCCCTAATGCCGGAAGTGGCGCATGCCGGTGAAGACCATCGCGAGGCCGGCGTCGTCGGCAGCGGCGATGACCTCGTCATCACGCATGGACCCACCGGGCTGGATCACGGTTGTGGCGCCTGCGGCGACGGCCTCCATCAATCCATCGGCAAAGGGAAAAAAGGCATCCGAGGCCACGGCCGATCCTTTTGTGAGCGGCTCCGGCAGACCCAGTGCCTCGGCCATGCGCTCAGCCTTCTTCGCCGCGATCAGTGCGCTGTCAAGGCGGCTCATCTGGCCCGCACCGATCCCCACGGTGGCGCCATCCTTGGCGTAGACGATGGCGTTGGACTTGACGTGCTTGGCGACCGTCCAGGCAAAGCGCAGGTCCGTCAACTCGCTATTGGTGGGCGCGCGCCTTGTCGCGGTCTTCAGGTCGCCCTCGGGCAGATGGCCGTTGTCGCGGTCCTGCACCAACAGGCCGCCCGCGACCTGCCTGAAGGCCAAACTCCCCGATTTGGGATCGGGCAGGCCACCGGTCGTCAGCAGGCGCAGGTTTGTCTTGGCGGCGAAAACGGCCCGGGCGGCCTCGGTCGCACCGGGGGCGATTACAACCTCTGTAAAGATGCCGGTGATCGCCTTCGCGGTCTGCTCGTCCAGATCCATGTTCAGCGCCACTATCCCGCCAAAGGCACTGGTCCGGTCGCAATCAAAGGCCTTCCGGTACGCCTCGGACAGGGTCGCGCCGCGCGCCACGCCGCAGGGATTGGCATGCTTGATTATGGCACAGACGGGTCCGTCACCGGGGGCGAATTCCGCCACCAGTTCGAACGCGGCGTCGGTGTCGTTGATGTTGTTGTAGGACAGGGCCTTGCCCTGGTGTTGCACCGCCGTGGCCACCCCGGGGCGGCCTGAGCCGTCGGTGTAGAACGCGGCGCTCTGATGCGGGTTCTCGCCATAGCGCATGGTCTGGGCCAGTTCACCGGCAAAGGCACGGCGGCGCGGCGTGTCCTGCCCGATCGCGTCCGCCATCCAGGTGCTGACCGCCGCATCATAGGCGGCCGTGCGGGCATAGGCGGCCTGGGCGAAACGCTGACGAAAGGCATAGGAGGTCCGGCCATCATTGGCCTCCAGTTCGGCCAGCAGGGCGTCGTAGTCCTCGACATCCACCACTGTGGTGACGAAGGCATGGTTCTTTGCCGCCGCGCGGATCATGGCGGGGCCGCCGATGTCGATGTTCTCGACCATCTCGTCATGGCCGGCACCGCGCGCCAGCGCCGCCTCGAACGGGTAGAGATTGACCACCAGCAGGTCGATCCCGCCGATGCCGTGTTCGTCCATTGCCGTCAGGTGGGCGTCATCGTCGCGCAACGCCAGCAACCCGCCATGCACCATCGGGTGCAGCGTCTTGACCCGGCCGTCCATCATTTCCGGAAAGCCCGTCACCTCGGCGACGTCCCGCACCGCGAGCCCGGCCTCGCGCAGTGCCCGGGCCGAGCCGCCAGTGGACAGGAGTTCCACGCCGCGCCCTGCCAATGCGCGGCCCAGATCGACCAGGCCGGTCTTGTCGGAAACGGAAAGCAGCGCGCGGCGCACTGGATGCAGGTCGGTCATCGAAAAGGCCCCCCTGGGCAGGTCTAGTCAGTTCCGTCGGCAAAGGTGCCTGGCAGGCGGTCTTCAAGGTCACGCACGGCCAGCGGCGTGTCCTGCGCCTTTGCCAGCGACCAACGCACGCGCGTCGAATAGGACATTGCGCGCCCGGATAAAACCACCTGTTGTGTCACGCGCGGACGCAACCGCCCGTATTCCAGGTAGACCGAGGGCTTGAGATCCAGCGTCTCGGCCCCGTCTTGCCGAAAAACCCAGATCTCGCCCGATTTCAGCGTCAGCGAAACCGCCGCCCCGCCCAGGTCGATCTCGGCCTCTACCTCGGGATGCAGGTGGAAATGCAGCAGCCAGGGAATGCCCTGCAGGCTGTTGCGGTCCAGCGCAGCATCGAAGGCGGGCTGGTCGCGGTCCGCCAGGATCGTAAGCAGGTCCTCGCCCGCCAGACCACGACCGCCATGGTCAAGATCGAGGGTGCGCACATGGGTCAGACCGTGACTGCGGCGATAGCCGTCATGTGCCGCTGCCAGCCGCAAACCGTCGGACAGCCCTGTGAATTCCGAGCGCACATCGCCCGGGGTGTCATCCAGAGGCTCGATGCCATCGCGCGCGGTCTGGCTGATCCGGGACGAGGAATAGCCCTCGAGCACGAGGGTCGAATGAGAGGGCGTGGCACGCCCGGCCCGGCGCCACTCGGGCCCGAAGCTGCGCCCCGAACCGCAGTTGACGATGATCGGCCGTCGTCCCGAGGTCAGCTCGAAGGCCAGCGTCGCGGCATGGGCGTCAAGCGAGGCCATCCCGTCGGGCGGGCTGGCCGCGTCCGTCACCACGGTCGTCCGGCCACCGGCAAGTCGCCCATAGCCCATGTAGAGGCGCCGCTCCGGCAGGTCGCGGTTGCCCGAGGCGACAAGGGCCTGGTCCAGCCAACCCTCCAGCCCACGGCCGCCGCCGTGGAACCGCGCCAGCCCACCATCGGCATGGCGCAGCGCACGCAGAGTGGGTGCGATCCGCGCAATGGCCGACAACAGGGTTTCGGGTGCGGCCCGGTCGGCCCCTGCCAATGCCGATCTCACCCAGGTGAGCAGCGACAGGATGTGCAGCAATTCCTCGGGATTGCGCGACGGGATACTCCCGTCGGGTCCGATCTGCACCTTGCAATCATGCGCCAGCGCCGCCACCGCGGGGCCGACACGGGCCTCCATTCCCTGCAGCGAAAGCCCCGCGTGGATCAACCCGGCCAACGCCTCGAAGCGCGGCAGACCGGGGCGCGCGGCCCTCCACCGTCGCGACAGGAATATCGTCTGCCGCGCGGCGGATCGGTAATAGGCGTCTGCGGCCGCCTTGTCCTGTCCGCGCAGCAGGAACAGCCCGTGGGTGATCCATCGGACAAGACGCCGCCCGGCCACGTCAGGCGTCCAGCCGGGACCGGCGCCCTTGCCGAAGCGCTCGATCCATTCGGCGAGCCAGCCCTGCGCGGTGGCCCGCGCCCTTGCGTCGCCCACGGCGGCCAGGTCGTCGAGCCAGGTGAACCCCTGCACCAGTTCCGGCCCATGCGCGACCTGGTCGGCGGCCTCCCAGATCGAGCGGCCCTTGGCCTCAACCAGTTCACCATGAATCAGGAAATTGCCCGCCAGAAACTGTCGCCCGCGCGCGAAATGGCCGATCACCTTGGGCTCGGGAGAGGAAACGAAGCCCGTTGCGGGCCGCGCCCGCGCGGCCAGACGGGCGTGTAGCCTGTCCATGCGCGTGACATGGCCCGAACGGGGTCTGGGGGTCCTGCTGGCCAATCCTGCTGCCTCGAAAACCGGGTGCGTTCCGCATCTCTTGTTGCCCCGGCTTATACAGGCTGGTGCGGATCAAGTCACGCAGGCTTTCGCAGAAGGGCCATGTAGAAGCCATCCATCCCGCCCCGATCCGCCCAGTGATCGGGGCGCAGGCGAAGGCCGCCCGGCTCACTGTGCCAGGTCGCGTCCATTCCCGGCGGATCGGCCGCCTCGACGCGCAATTCCGGGTGACGCGCGAGCGCCGCTTCCACCTGCACCTCGCCCTCGTCGGGCAACAGGCTGCAGGTGCAAAAGGCCAGCCGTCCGCCGGGCTTGAGCAGGGCCAGCGCCCGGTCGATCAGCGCCGCTTGAAGCTGAAAAAGTTTCTGGAAATCCGACCCGTCCCGTGCATGGGGCAGGTCAGGGTGGCGGCGGATCGTGCCCGTCGCCGAACAGGGCGCGTCCAGCAGGATCGCGTCAAAGGGCGCGGCCTCGTAGGTCAGGGCATCGGCGACGACCAGATCCGCGCTCAGACCAGCGCGTTTCAGGTTCTGGCGCACACGTCCCATGCGCCCATCGGAGATGTCCAGCGCCGTAACCTCGGCGCCGGTCGCGGCCAGCTGCAGGGTCTTGCCGCCCGGCGCGGCGCAAAGGTCCAGCACCCGCTCGCCCGGCTGCGCGGCCAACATGCGCGCGGGCAGCGCGGCGGCAGCATCCTGAACCCACCAATCGCCCGCCTCATACCCCGGCAATCCAGAGACCTGCCGGCCCTTGGCCAGCCGCACGGTGCCCGTGGGCAGAACCGTGCCGCCAACGGCCTCGGCCACGGCCTGGGGATCGGTCTTGGCGGTCAGGTCCAGCGGCGCCCCAGCGAAATGCGCCCGCTCGATTTCCGCCACGACCTGCGGCCCATAGGCCGCTTTCAACGGCTCGCGCAGCCACTTCGGCAGGCGTGGCACCGCCAGCTTGTCCCAGCCCCCTGGCAGGTCGGCGGCCACCTTGCGCAGGACGGCATTGACCAGCCCCTTCATGCCAGCGGTGCGCTTGTTCATTCCGACCATCGCAACGGCGGCGTTGACCACGCCATGCGCGGCCTCGCCCCCGGCCAGCTCGATCGTGGACAGGCGCAAGATGTTGCGCACGTGCAACGGTGGGGTCTTTTGCAGGAACCGTGCCAACATCCGATCGGCCCGCGGCAGGCCGCGCAGGGTCTGGGTGGCCAGGCGCTGTGCGCGGGCGCGACCCTCGGGATCCAGGTGATCCAGCGCGCCCTCGGACAGCAGCTCGGACATCGGGCGCTGTTCCCCCGTCACCTGGTCGAGCAAATGCAGCGCCGCGCGGCGCGGCGCCAGTCCTTGCTGTGACGTGTCCCGAGACATGGCGCCCCCTTGGCCGACGGATTGCTGCGGCCTATATCAGGCGCGTCAGCCTTACAAGGACATGAAGATGAGCGAGACCCCGAAGGACCTGCCCGACGCCGCCAAACGCGCCCTGGCCGAGGCCGCCGAGCGCCGAAAGGCCGCCGCACCCGAGGATCTTCCAGTCGAACTTGGAGGCCGGGACGGGCCTGAACCCGTCCGCTACGGCGACTGGGAAAAGAAAGGCATCGCCTACGACTTTTGATCCTATCGCAGGCTGAAGGTGGCCTGTCGCCCCGCGCCCTGATCGACGGTAAAGCGGATGCGCTCACCGTTGCGATGCTCCACAAGTTGGCAGTTGTAGGAAATCTCGGTGCCTGACCAGTCGATCTCGCGACAAAAGTAGCCGTCATGCCACGCCCACGTGCCGGTCAGGTCCCAACCTGCAGCCGACCCGGAGATCGTGCCTTCCTCGCCAACATGCAGGCTGACGCCGAAAAGTCCAAGACGCAATTCCTTGTCGGCGACAAGATCCAGAAACCGGCCCTTGTCATCCACCCTTTCGAAGGCCGCAACGGTGCCTCCGGAAACGCACAGTATAAAAGCAAAGAAAATTCCACGCATGACGAGACCTCCGCATTTGATGTCTCTGCCAGAATACGCGGGGCGCAGCGTGATGGATCAGTCGGTCAGGCCAAGCACGTCGATCATGTCGAATTCGCCGGGCTTTTGGCCCTGCCCCCAGAGCGCGGCGCGTAGTGCGCCCTTGGCAAAGAGGCGCCTATCGCTGGCGACATGGCGCAGGATGATCCGCTCGCCCGGACCGGCGAAAAGCACGTCGTGTTCCCCCACGATGTCGCCGCCGCGAATCGCCGAAAACCCGATGTCGCCCCGCTCGCGGGCCCCCGTGATTCCGTCGCGCCCCCGGTCGGAAACCTCGGACAGATCGCGGCCACGTCCCTCGGCGGCGGCTTCACCCAACATCAACGCGGTGCCCGAGGGCGCGTCCACCTTGCGGTTGTGATGCGCCTCTATCACCTCGATGTCGAAATCCTCGTCCAGGGCGGCCGCGACGCGCTTGGTCAACTGGACAAGCAGGTTGACGCCAAGCGACATGTTCCCCGCCCGGACGATCACCGCATGGCGCGCGGCGATCTTCAACTTGTCCAGGTCATCGTCCGACAGCCCCGTGGTACCGATCACGTGCACGGCACGGGCCTGCGCCGCCAGTTCGGCGAATTCCACTGTCGCGGCGGGCGCGGAAAAATCAATGACCGCCTGGGCCACGGCAAAGGCCGCGACAGGGTCGTCGCTGACCGTCACCCCCAGCGGCCGCCCACCCATGGCGGCACCTATATCCTGGCCGATCCAGTCGTGGCCGGGCCGTTCAAGTGCGCCGACCAACTGGCAGACTTCGGAAGAGACGACGGTCTCGATCAGCATCCTGCCCATGCGGCCGGACGCGCCAGTGATCACGATTCCCGGTGTGTCAGTCATCTGTGCTGTCCTTCCGTCATGTTTGCGCCCGGCGGCAGCCGCTGCGCTTGGCATCCCGTCGCGGACCCCTTACATGGACGGCATGGCAAAGAACAAGTTCCAAGGCAATTCCGGACCCTCGCAGCGCCAGCTGCGCGTCGGCGAACTGATCCGCCGGACCCTGTCGGACGTGCTGATGCGGGGCGAGTTGCATGACCCCGACCTGTCGCGCATGTCGATCACCGTGGGCGAGGTCCGGGTCAGCCCCGATCTGCGTATCGCCACCGCCTTTGTCCTGCCCCTCGGCGGCGATGGCGCAGAGGAGGCCGTGCAGCGCCTGGCGCGTCACCAGGGCGAGTTGCGCCACTTCCTGGGCAAGCAGATAAAGCTCAAGCATGTGCCCGAGCTGCGTTTCCGCGTGGATGACACCTTCGAACGCATGGACCGCACCCGCGAGATCTTCGCCGACGAGAAGGTGCGGCAGGATCTCGACGATTGATGCGCGGGTTTCTGGCGCTGCTGGTGCTCTGGGCGGCCCCCGCCGGGGCGGTGGACTGCACCGGGATCACTCACCTGGACCAGGCCTTCACCATCTGCGAGGTGGACCCCGACCGCGAGGGCTTGCGCCTGTTCCTGCGCGATGACGCGGGTGATATCCTGGGAAGTTTTTCCGCTGTCGAACAGCACGCAGACCGCCCGCTTGCCTTTGCGATGAACGCTGGCATGTATCACGAGGATCGCAGCCCGGTCGGCCACTACATCGAGAACGACCGCGAGGAAATGCACGTGATCGCCAGCGATGGTCCGGGCAACTTCGGCCTGCTGCCCAATGGCATCTTCTGCATCACGGACGACAGCGCCCGCGTGATCGAGACCCGCGCTTACCTTGCGGACCGCCCCGGCTGCCGCCACGCCACCCAGTCGGGGCCAATGCTGGTGCTGGACGGCGTGCTGCATCCGCGCCTGATCCCCGGCGGCACGTCGCGCTACATCCGCAACGGCGTCGGTACCAGCGCCAGCGGCGACCGCGCGGTCTTTGCCATCTCCGAGGCACCGGTCAATTTCCACGACTTCGCAACGCTCTTCCGCGACCGGCTGGGGCTCGCGGATGCCCTCTATTTCGACGGCAAGGTGAGCCGCCTGCACGCCCCGCAGTTGGGGCGCAGCGATTTCGGCTGGACGCTCGGACCCATCGTCGGCGTCCTCGCTCCGGTTGACGGCGACGGCGGCGCGGACTAACCCACGCGCTCTCGACTGGATCGGAGACTTGCCATGGGGCGCAAACGCAAGGGCCGCGACATTTCCGGCTGGCTGGTGGTCGACAAACCCGCCGGGATCACCTCGACGTCGGTGGTCAACAAGGTGCGCTGGGCCTTTGGCGCGAAGAAGGCCGGGCACGCGGGCACGCTGGACCCTGCGGCGACCGGCGTCCTGGCCGTGGCCCTGGGCGAGGCGACGAAAACGGTTCCCTATGTCACCGATGCGCTCAAGGCCTATACCTTCACCGTGCGGCTGGGTCAGGCCACGAACACCGACGACGCCGAGGGCGAGGTGATCGCGACCAGTGATGCCCGCCCGGATGACGACGCGATCAAACAGGCGCTGGGCTGCCTCGTAGGCGAGATCATGCAGGTCCCGCCCGCCTACTCCGCCGTCAAGATCGACGGGCAGCGCGCCTACAAGCGCGCGCGGGACGGCGAGGACTTCGAGATCTCGGCGCGTCCGCTCTGGGTCGAGGAACTGCTTCTGATCGACCGGCCCGATGCCGATCACGCCGTGCTGGAAATGACTTGTGGCAAGGGCGGCTATGTCCGCGCCATCGCGCGCGACCTCGGCAAGGCGCTGGGCTGCCTGGGCCATGTCACCGAGCTGCGCCGGACCTGGTCAGGACCCTTCACCGCCGAAGAAGGGGTTGCCATCTCCCTTCTTGACGAAAAAGCGAAGTCATCCGAGCTGGACCACTACCTGCGGCCGCTCGAAGACGGGCTCGATGACCTGCCCCGCGTCCATTGCCCCGAAGCCAGCATCGCCCGCCTGCGCAACGGCAACCCAGCCATGGTCATCGGCGACGTGGATTACGGCGACGAATGCTGGGCCGCTCATGGCCAAGAGGCGATTGCGGTTGGTGTGTTCAAGGCCGGGGAATTGCACCCGAGCCGGGTTTTCGTACGCGGCTGACGGATGTTGCGGGACGGCGGGCGGGGCGCATTTGCCGGGCTGGTCCGGCAAACAGCGGCGTCCGGCGACCCACCCTTCCCTTCCACGCCTCATCGGGGCAGAACAGTGGCCATGATCACCCGCACATATACCAAGGGCGACGCGCCCTCGACCGCGATCTATTCCGACTGCGAACGTTATCGCTATGCGCTGACGCGGGTCTGGAATCCGAGCGGAGAGAAGGTGCTCTTCGTCATGCTGAACCCCTCGACGGCGACCGAGGTTCAGAACGACCCAACCGTCGAACGCTGTGAGCGTCGCGCCCGCACGCTGGGCTTCGGCGGCTTCCGCGTGACAAATATCTTCGCCTGGCGCGACACCGACCCACGGAAGATGCGCGGCGCGCCAGATCCCGTGGGTCCCGAGAACGACCAGGCCATTCGCGCGGGCGCGGACTGGGCCGACCGGGTCATCTGCGCCTGGGGCAGCCATGGCGCCCACCTTGACCGCGGAGCACGGGTCGAGGCATTGCTGCGAGCCACCGGCGCGCCGCTTCTTCACCTGGGCCTCACGAAGCACGGTCATCCACGGCACCCATTGTATATTTCCTACAGCCGGATCCCCGAACCCTGGGATTAGCCCTGGGGATTAACCCTCTGTTCACTTTGCACACCGCTGGTTGCCGAAAAATGCTACAAGACTCTCGAAGATTGTGACGCGACCTTGCAATGCCGGGCCGTCAGGTTCGTAGAAATTAGTTTTTTGAAGGGGTCTGAGTATGTTTCCTTTACTTGGTCTCGTGGGGATCGCGCTGGCAGGGTCGGCCATTGTCGACATGCCGTGGCAGGACAACACTGACGAGAGTCCCGATCCGGACGAGGCGCCCGAATTGGAGGATGAGGCCGCCGATACCCTGGTCTCGCTGATCGAGGGTGGCGAAGGCGCGGATGAGCTTTATGGCGGCGAAGAGACCGACGTTATCGCGGGCCTTGAAGGCGACGACTACATAGATGGGCGCGAAGGCGATGACATGATCGAGGGCGGGCCGGGCGCGGATTCGCTGCACGGCCACGACGGCGTCGACCGCCTGTCGGGTGGCGACGGTGCAGACACGCTCTTTGGCTACGTTGGCGATGACTGGCTGGATGGCGGTGACGGCGGTGACGCGCTGATCGGCGGCGCGGGACAAGATGTTCTGCACGGCCGCGATGGCGCCGATTCCCTGCTGGGCGGTTTCGACGATGACACGCTGACCGGTGGCGGGGGCGAGGACGTTCTGCATGGCGGCGACGGTGACGATCTTGTCGATGGTGCCGCCAACGAGGCGATCGCTGCGCGCGACTACGTCAACGGTGGCGCCGGAAACGATCACGTGACCGGAGGCGATGGGGATGTCCTTGATGGCGGCAGCGGCTCTGACACCTTCACCGTATTGGGCGGGGATGTGACGGTCATGGATTACAATCCGACGGAAGACAGCCTGATCCTGCACACGAGCGGGCCCGGTACGACGCTGTCCAGCGCCGTGACGGACCAGGGTGTCGTCGTCCTGGCCGACGGCGAACCGCTTGCCCTCCTGCGGGGACTGGGCACGATCGACCTGGACAGCATCACGGTTCAGCCCGCACAGCCCTGAAGGAATCCCTTTGCAAAGCTGCGCGTTTGCTCCTATACGCGCGCCAGCGGCACCTTGGTGCCCGGCACTTGAGACCGCTCCCTCCATGGGCCTTGTCTGGACGACATCCCGGCTCGCGCCTTGACCCATTCTTGAACAGGAGACCCCGATGTCGATTACCGCTGACGAAAAATCCAGGATTCTGAAGGAATTCGCCACGAAAGAGGGCGACACCGGCTCGCCCGAGGTGCAGATCGCGATCCTGACTTCGCGCATCACCACCCTGACCGAGCACTTCAAGACACACAAGAAGGACAATCACGGCCGCCGTGGCCTTCTCAAGATGGTGGCTCAGCGCCGCAAGCTGCTGGACTACCTGCGTGGCAAGGAAGAAGCCCGCTATCGCGACCTCATCAAGCGGCTCGGCATCCGCCGCTGAGACGGCCGTGAATGGAGTTTCCGAACGCTCGTGCAGAAATGCACGGGCGTTTCTCGTTGATGGCGGTGACTGCCGGTCGGCCTGTCACGCGACGGGCATGGAACATGTCTTGCCTTCCAACTCGAACCTGTAGTCGGCCACGAAATGCGCGGGGCCGGTGCCGATCCTGTCGTCGTACCGGGCGATAGGCGCCTCATTGGTCGCGCGTCTGTCGACGAGACCGACCGCCCCCAAACAGGCATGATCCACAGGACATCGCCGGTTATCATGTTGCCGCTTGCCATTGCCGCGGCATCAAGATCGGGAAACCCTGGCCAAGGCCCCAAGGGCGCAAACACCGCCGGTCTGAATATCACCACTTGCAGGAGCCGTAGCGCACCGCGCACATGCCCGCCGCAGTGCCACGCGGCATTGGCGACCGCCTGGTTGGTCATATCCGCGGCGCCGCGCGGATGCCATGTGGCTCGCGAGAGGCGGAACAGACGTCCGAAGCCGCAGCCCCAGACCCGCGCATTTACCGGCCTGAACGACCGGCGCTCGCGGATTGACCCGGCGACGAGAGCACCGCGATCTGCCAATGACCAGGCCCTGCACATGGGGTGATCGGACCCACGGGGTGGCACTGGCCGTTTCCCAGCCATGCCTGGGCGACTGCCCTCGCGCTCGGGGTCTGGCGACATCCGACCACCCCTTCCCCCATCCTGGTTTTTCATGTATTTCGCGACCATCTGAAACGTGACGCTCTAGACCCCGGCGCATGAGATGATGAGAGGGGTCGGCGGCAATGGGGCCGCCAATGACACGAGGGACCCGGAAGGCCGGGAGCGCCCTCAGACAGGAAACGATAGATGTTCAAAGAAGTAAAGAAATCGATCCAGTGGGGCGAAGAGACGCTGACACTGGAAACGGGCAAGATCGCCCGACAGGCCGATGGCTGCGTCATCGCCACATACGGGGAAACCTCGGTCATGGCCGCGGTGACCTATGCCAAGCAACCCAAGCCGGGAATGGATTTTTTCCCGCTGACGGTTCACTATCAGGAAAAATACTACGCCGCAGGCAAGGTGCCTGGTGGCTTCTTCAAGCGCGAGGCCCGTCCGACCGAGAAGGAAACGCTGACCGCGCGCCTGATCGATCGGCCTATCCGCCCGCTTTTCGTGCCCGGGTTCAAGAACGAGACCCTGGTCATGTGCACGGTGCTGTCCCATGACCTGGTCAACGACCCGGACATGATCGCGATGATCGCCGCCAGCGCCGCGCTGACAATTTCCGGCGCGCCCTTCATGGGCCCGATCGCCGGCTGCCGCGTGGGGTACGAGGATGGCGAATACATCCTGAACCCCGAACTCGACGACATGCACAAGCTGCGCGACAATCCCGAACAACGCCTGGACCTGGTCGTCGCGGGCACCAAGGATGCGGTCATGATGGTCGAGTCCGAGGCCTACGAACTGACCGAGGACGAGATGCTGGGCGCGGTCAACTTCGCGCACGAGCAGATCCAGCCGGTGATCGACACGATCATCGACCTGGCCGAGGACGCGGCCAAGGAACCCTTCGATTTCACCCCGCCCGATTACTCGGACCTCTACGCGATCGTGGCCGCCGCTGGCGAAGCCAAGATGCGCGAGGCCTACGCGATCCTCGACAAGCAGGAACGGACCACCGCCGTTTCAGCGGTCAAGGCCGAGATCATCGAGGGCCTGTCGGAGGAGCAGCAGGAAGACCCGAACCTGAGCGCCGCCCTCAAGAAGCTGGAGTCGACGGTTCTGCGCGGGTCGGTCGTCAAGGAAGGCAAGCGCATCGATGGACGCAAGCTCGACGAGGTGCGCGAGATCGTCTGCGAAACCGGCCTGCTGCCCCGCACACACGGATCGGCCCTGTTCACCCGTGGCGAAACCCAGGGGCTGGTTGTGACCACGCTTGGCACGGGCGACGACGAACAGATGATCGACGCGCTTGAGGGAACCTACAAGTCCAACTTCTTGCTGCACTACAACTTCCCGCCCTACTCGGTCGGTGAAGCGGGGCGCGTCGGTCCTCCGGGGCGTCGCGAAGTCGGCCACGGCAAGCTGGCATGGCGTGCTCTTCAAGCCGTCCTGCCCGCAGCGACCGACTTTCCCTACACGATCCGCCTGGTCTCCGAGATCACCGAATCCAACGGATCGTCCTCCATGGCTTCGGTCTGTGGCGGCTCGCTGGCGATGATGGACGCAGGCGTGCCGCTCAAGGCGCCGGTCGCCGGTGTGGCCATGGGACTGGTGCTGGAAGGCGATGGCGACTACGCAATCCTGACCGATATCCTGGGCGACGAGGACCACCTCGGCGACATGGACTTCAAGGTCGCGGGCACAGAGAACGGCATCACCAGCCTGCAGATGGACATCAAGGTCGCGGGCATCACGCCCGAGATCATGAAGAAAGCGCTGGCTCAAGCCAAGCAGGGCCGGATGCACATCCTGGGCGAGATGGGCAAGGCCCTCTCCGAAACCAGCGATTTCTCGATCCACGCCCCGCGCATCGAGACCATGCAGGTGCCCACCGACAAGATCCGCGAAGTGATCGGCTCGGGCGGCAAGGTGATCCGCGAGATCGTCGAAGTCTCCGGCGCCAAGGTCGATGTCAACGACGAGGGCATCATCAAGATCGCCTCGCCCAACGGCGAGGCCATCCAGAAGGCCTATGACATGATCCACTCGATCGTTGCCGAGCCGGAAGAGGGTCACATCTACAAGGGCACCGTCGTCAAGATCGTCGATTTCGGCGCCTTCGTGAACTTCTTTGGCAAGCGCGACGGCCTGGTCCATGTCAGCCAGATCGAGAACCGCCGCCTGAACCACCCTTCGGATGTTCTGAAGGAAGGCCAGGAGGTCTGGGTCAAGCTGATGGGCTTCGATGATCGCGGCAAGGTCCGCCTGTCGATGAAGGTCGTCGACCAGGACACTGGCGAAGAGGCCAAGCCGGAAAAGGAAGACGCGGACTAACCGCCCGTCCACCCGAAAACTCAAGAGCCCCGATCCAAAGATCGGGGCTTTTTTGTGCCGATCAGAAAGGTCGCAGCCGCTTCTGACGGCGCGGGCAGGACCAGGCGACACGCGCATGCCGCCATGCCCACCGAAAGCGCCGAATACCGCCAAGTCCACATTGAAACTGTAAACCTAGGCTGCTACCTACCGTGAAAACGAAATGTGACTGTTTGTGGAACTGTTCTTTGCCCCGGCTTTACCGTCCCCGAAAATTACGCGTGAACACACGCCCCTTAAGCCCCAAATCTTGGGCGCATATGCAGACATTCGACGCTTGGACCAGAAATCCCGAAGCCGCGCGTTCCTTTGACCTGAAAGAGTTGCGCCGTCCGTTGCAGCGCGTCCCGCACGCCGAACGCGGCGTCGAATGGACAGAGCGAGTTGTGATCGCTTATTGCCTAAAACGTGTGCGCAGCGCCAGGGTGCGTTCTTTGCGAAAGGACATCATTCGATATTGGGAAGAACAAGGGCTACCCGAAAAAGCTGAGGATTTTTTGGATCGGGTTGATATTGCTCTTGATTTCAAGAACCCCCATGCCAAGAATTATTTCATACAGTTCGCAGCTCAAGACAAAAGCAAGACTGCAAAGGAACTACTGAAACTCGTTTCAGAATTGCACGATGAGGGACAGCAGGTCTTCATCAATTCTGGAACATTGCTTGGTGCGGTTCGAGAAGGCTCATTCATTGGCCACGATGATGATATAGATTTAGGTTTGATCCTGAACGCGGCAAATGTCCAAGATGCTGTTAACGAATTCATTTCCGTTTACAAGCTGCTCGCTTCCAAGCTCGAATTCGAGATAAAAACTTCCTTCAATAGCCCGGTCTTGAAAATAACCTTGCCGAGTGATGTCGTTGTGGACCTTTTCCCGACCTGGATAATGAATGATAAGCTATTCATATGGCCGCATACATTTGGCGAGCTGGATAAGGCCGACCTGTTTCCGTTGAAAGCGATGGCGCTTAATGGCGTGGAATTTCCCGCACCAGCGAAGCCTGAAAAAATGCTTGCGCTGAATTACGGACAGGGCTGGGAAAAACCTGATGCAGATTTCGTTTTTCCTTGGCGCGAGGCGCGAAGTCGCTTCCGCAGCTTTCTAAGGACTTACTGGTGGGCGGTTCGAAGACTGGCCTTGTCAAAACTCTTTGAAAGGCGGTGACACAAGATGGGAACCGTTCTTACATATGGAACTTTTGACCTTTTTCATATCGGTCATGTCCGTCTCTTACACCGCCTTTCGAAATACGGGGATCGCCTGATTGTTGGCTGTTCTACTGATGAATTCAACGCTCTCAAGGGCAAGAAATGTGTCATGCCATATGAACATAGGTGTGAAATTCTGAATGCCTGCAAATTCGTGAGCAAGATCATTCCGGAAACCACATGGGAACAGAAAGAAGAAGACATCAGGAAAGAGAACGTTCAAATATTCGGAATGGGGAATGATTGGTACGGCAAGTTCGATCACCTCAGCCAGTATTGCAGGGTTGTCTATCTTCCCCGGACCGACGGGATCTCGACGACAGAACTGCGCGGACACGTTAATACGATGTTTCAGATGGGGTGATCCGGGCACATTTCGAAAACGCGCCGCCCTATGTGACGCGAGGGCGAAGGCGAAGAAAGGCCCCGCGCGGGGGCGAGACCTTTCCAATCGAGTGCTGTCCGGCTCAGCCCGGTTCCTTGACCCAACGCAGGTAGGGCAATTCGACCTTCATCTCGCCGAATTTCTCTTTCGCTTGAGCATCATCCAGCGACAGGGCCGCGATGACGTCTTGGCCCTTTTCCCAGTTGGCCGGCGTGGCGATGGGCGTGCCGTAGGTCGCCTGCAGACCATCCAGCGCGCGCAGCACCTCGGCAAAATTGCGGCCCACGGACATCGGGTAGGTCATCATCAGCTGCACTTTCTTGTCCGGGCTGATGATGAACACCGAGCGCACCGAGGCGGTATCGGCCGGGGTGCGGCCGTCGGTCAGATAGGCCTCGGCCGGCAGCATGTCGAAAGCCTTGGAGAGCTCAAGATCAACGTCGGCCACGATGGGGAAGCCCGCCTTGGTCTTGGCGTGGCCCTCGATGTCGGCCTTCCATTCCTTGTGCTCGGCCACATCGTCGACCGAGACGCCCAGCACCTTGGTGCCGCGCTTGTCCCATTCGTCTGCCAACTGGGCCACCGCGCCGAACTCGGTAGTGCAGACCGGCGTGAAATCCTTGGGATGCGAGAAGATGATCCCCCAGCTGTCGCCGAAGAAATCATGCAGGGCAAAGCTGCCCAAGTCGGTCTCGACGGTCAGGTTCGGGATGGTGTCGTTGATGCGCAGGGCCATGTCGGGCTCCTTCCGTTGCGGTTTCAAATCATTACAAGGTCTACATATATAATCGTTCTAAGTATGCCAGCCCCCGAGGGGCGGTTTGCCCACCGACGGTGACAAGGTGTCGCGCTGACAGCGTCCAAACGCGCTGCCGTGTCGGTCAGAACGGGCATTTCGCGCGAAACCGGACCCCTCTGCCCCCGTCGGGGTGTCGCAATTGGAGGGCCTCGGAATGCAGCATCAGACGCGTATGATCCAACGCGGCGCCACGGGCATAGAAGGGATCGCCCAGAATCGGGTGACCGAGTGCCATCATGTGAACGCGCAACTGATGGCTGCGCCCGGTCCTTGGCATCAGCCGCACGCGACTCTCGGCCGCGCCCGCTCTGACGACGCGCCAGTCCGTCATCGCCTGCCGGCCGGTCTCGTGATCTACCTTCTGGCGGGGCCTGTTGGGCCAGTCCACGATCAGCGGCAGGTCGACAATTCCAGTGCGGGGCGTCAGCCGCCCTTCGACGCGGGCGACGTAGGTCTTTTTCACCCGGCGCTTCTCGAACTGCTGGCCCAGGTGACGCTGGGCATGGGGTGTCAGGGCAAAGACCATCAGGCCCGAGGTATCCCGGTCCAACCGGTGCACCAGCAATGCCTGCGGAAAGGCATCCTGCACCCGCGCCAGCAGGCAGTCGGCCAGGTGCGGACCCTTGCCCGGCACTGACAGCAGGCCGGCGGGCTTGTCCACCAGCAGGATCTCGTGGTCGTCGTGGACGATCTCCAGCGGCGTGTCGGGCGGATCGTATGAAACTCTCATCGGGGCCTCCGGACCCCTCTTGGCGCAGGCATCGCCCGGGGGCAAGCCTATCGGGGCGGCCGGCGCATCCGACGCACCAGCGGCACGGTATAAATAACAAGCGCGGCCCAGATCAGTGGAAAGGCCACCATACGGGCGCGGCCCATCACCTCGTCGAACAGGGTCACGGCGATCGCGAAGACCATGGTCGGCACGATGTATTGCAGGATCGCGATGGTGGACAGGCGCAACAGCTTGGCTCCATTGGCATAGAACAGCAACGGCACGGCCGTGACGAGACCGCAGCCCAGCAAGAGCAGGGTGTCGGTTCCGGTGGCCAGGAAATGGCTCTCGCCCTGCGCGGTCAGCCACCCGAGGTAGATCACAGCGATGGGCAGGAGCATCAGAACCTCGAGGAAGAATCCCTGGTTCGGGCCAACGGGCAGGGATTTCTTGAAATAGGCATAGATACCCCAGCTTCCGGTCAGGCCGAGCGCGATCCAGGGCGGGCGCGCGGCATCCAGGAACAGAATCAGAACCGCCAGTGCGGCCAGCCCCACTGCGATCAACTGCGAACCGCGCAGCCGCTCCCCCAGAAGGATCGCCCCCAACATCATGGAGAAGAGCGGGTTGACGTAATAGCCCAGCGCGGCGTCCAGCGCCCGGTCGGTGGCGATGGCATAGACGTAGATCCCCCAGTTGACCGAGAGCAACAGCGCCGTCAGCCCTGCCATCAGCAGTGTGCGCCGATCGGCCAGGGCCGTGCGCAGATCGACGGTCCGCCGGCTGGCCACCAGCACGGCCCCCGCGATGGGAAGTGCCCAGAGGACGCGATGGGTCAGCACCTCGGTCACGGGGAGATGTGACACCAGCTTGAGGTAGAGTGGCAGCAGCCCCCATAGAATGTAGGCGGAGCCAGCCAAGGCCAGACCCTGAGGTGTGTCTTCATCCGGCCGGATCGCGGTGTCGGTCAAAGGCGCCTCCATCGCGGCCCATAGGCGCATGGGGCGGCCGGATTGAAAAGCCGTCGGACCATTCATTTTCGCGATCCCGGGGCGCGCGTTTCGTGATGCCTCCGATTCAGGCGATCTCGTGCCCGGCGACGGACAGGCGGCGGGCGATCTCGGCTATATGGGCCGGGCCTGTCTCACAGCAGCCGCCCAGGATAGTCGCGCCATGGTCCAGCCAGGACAGCGCGTGATCGGCATAGAGGGCTGGCCCCATGTCGCGGCGGGCCTGCAGGGTATCCGCCTTGGGATCGTCGCGCAGGAAGTCCTTGGTGATGCAGGTGAACGCGTTGCCGTATGCGCCGCAGGGCAACCCCGCGGGCGCGATGGCATCAAGGGCGGCGGGCATCGCTTCGGGGGCAGCGCAGTTGGCCAGGATCGCGTCGGCTCCCCCCTCGGCCATGGCGCGCGCGGCCTCGGTCACGGGCTCTCCCGAGCGCAGTCGGCTGCCGTCCTCGTCGTCCACGGTGAAACTGACCCAGACCGGCCTGCGGGCCGCCAGCGCACCTTCAAGGATCGCGCGGGCATGGATCAGGGAAGCGACCGTCTCGCACAGGACAAGGTCCACCCGATCGGCCATGTTCCGAGCGACCTCTGCATATTGCGGCACCGCTTCTGAATGGGCCGGGTGGGTTTCCGGACGATAGGTCGCAACCAGCGGGCCGATGGCACCGGCAACGCGGCCACGTCCCCGGGCGGCGGCGCGGGCCTCGGCAAGGGCGGCGGATTGAAGCGACTCGAAGCGGTCCTCGATGCCTTCTTTCACCAGCCGATCCCGCAGGATGGCATAGGTGTTTGTCGTGGCGATGGTGGCGCCGGCATCGAAATAATCTCGGTGTATCGCTTGCAACAAACCGGGGTGGTCCATCATCGCCTGCGTGGACCAGAGCGGCGTGGGGCTGTCCCCGGACCGTTTGACCATTTCCTGTCCGATGCCGCCATCCAGAAGCGTGACCCTCATGGATACATGCCCGCCAGCTTGGCCTTGTAGGCGGCGATCATCTCTTCCTCGGTGGAGCCGTCGTCGTAGGGAGGACTAGTGAGAGGCTTGACCGCCTCGATGTCAATCATGACGAGCGTTCCGATCCTGTCCGCCAATGTGCCCCAGGTGTCTTGCCACCGGCCGATGAGAGCCTCGAACCCTTCGGTTCCGCAACGCAGCATCCGGGCCTGCCCGCGCAGGCGGGCGCCCTTGCGGGTCAGGATGTTGACGAAAGTCACTTCACATTCGGGGTTGGCCGTCAGGTTCGTAACCGTGCCAGGAGACCGGATGTCGCCAAAAGCGATTGTCCTTCCATCCAACACGAGAAAAGTCCCCTTGGGAGAGACTGCCGGGCGGCCACCCGGCGTCACCGTGGCGACGAATCCCAGTGGAAAGCGGTCGATCGTGTCGCGAACGTGGTCATTGATCACCTGGCCGTCCTCCTCGTCATGGTGCGCCGAAAACCGCCCGCAGGATGGCGGCCAGTTCCCGGGCGTCGGTTTCGGCAAAGGCGTCGGGCCGGTCACTATCGATGTCCAGCACCCCGATGACCCTGCCGGCCTTGTCGAATACCGGCAACACAAGCTCCGACTGGGTCGAGCTGGCACAGGCGATATGGCCCTCAAAGGCCTCGACATCCGGAACCAGTTGCGCCGCGCCCGTGCGCGCAGCGGCGCCGCAGACGCCACGGTCGAAGGGGATCTGCAAGCAGCCGTGCCCACCCTGGTAGGGGCCGATCTTGAGAAGGCCCGGTTCGGTCACACGGTAGAAGCCGGTCCAATCGAAGCGATCATCTGCGTGGTGAATTTCGCAGACCAGCGTCGCCATCAAGGCGACCACGTCGGTCTCGCCCTCGGTCAGCGCGGCGATGGTCCCGGCAAGCGCCGGATAGTCGATCATGTGAGTTCCATTGCGATGGCCGTGCCCACGTCCCCGCGGATCCGGATTGCGGTCATTCCGCGCTGCAAGCCCCGCGCCTCAAGCGCATGCAGCAGGGTCACGATGACGCAGGCGTCAGAAGCTCTGGTGGTATGGCCTAGCGCGCCGGCACCGCCGTTGTGGTTCATCATATCCTCGACCGACCAACCGATCCATTTCAGCAGTTCGCGCGCCGCCGGCACCGGCGCGGTGGTGAACCATCCCGGTGCCTCGCCGCGTTTTTCTCTCTCCCGTTCGATGCGGCGGCAGATTCCGCAAAAGCGCCGCAATTCCACCAAGCCCCCGCCGCGAATCCCCGGCATCAACGAAGCTGTAGCTGCATAGGCTTCCCTCGGCGTCGCGTGAACAGCCCCCACCCAGTGCGTGGCGCCGAGGTCTTCCTGTTTTCAGGTGCTGATGGTATCCGAGGCGGGAGCGGGGGACCAGAGGCGTTCCATTCACGATATCCCATCTCTTGGCCAGGCGGCGGTTTTCGCCAAGAACGGCAGTCGCGCCCCGTCGCACCCCTAGGACACCATCTTGGCCCTCGACCTGCTTGAACGGGCGGAAATGCCCTGGACGCGTCCATAGCGGAGTAGCGTCCCTGGGAATCCGCGAGCCGCAATTCACACGCACCGGCGGCGATGCCTTGTGCTGCCTGTTTTCCCTGCCGGGCTCGGACGAGGCGCGGGCGCTCGACACCTCGGGTCGCAGGCCACCGTCTTCGATGCCGAGGCGGCCCGGTCATTAAGAGCCTTGCACGGTCAGGGACAGGCGCACGTCCTGCCGGTATGCGGCCCCTGACCGGCCAGGGATTTCGCGCGCCCCTGCGGTGCGCGGCCCGCCAAGAGCACAAAGCCCCATCGGCGGCGCCCAGGCCATCCGCACCCGACCCGATGGCACCCTCGACGGGGCTAGAAAGCCGCGCGATGAAGGGGTCGCCTTGAGTACTGAGGCCGAGAGACCGGGCCTCAGTTCAACTGGAAATGCAGCGGATAGTACCCGTCCTCGAATGGGCCGAAAAGCTCGCCCAGATCGGGGTGATCCACCGGCTCGCCGGAATAATCCGCGACAAGGTTCTGCTCAGACACGTAGGCGACGTAGTAGGACTGGTCGTTCTCGGCCAACAGGTGGTAGAATGGCTGGTCCCTCGCGGGTCGCGCCTCTTCAGGGATGGATTGGTACCATTCCTCGGTGTTGGCGAATTCGGGATCGACATCGAATACAACACCGCGAAACGGATGCTTGCGGTGACGGACGACTTGCCCGAGATAATATTTGGCGCGCATTTTCATCATGGTCGTTCAGCCCCTCCCTGACTACTAGAGCGAACAGCGCCCGATGTCCATGAATCGGGGCATAAATCATGGGAAACAGTCTGTGAACCTCACCCTGACAGTGCTCGGGGTTTCGGCCCCGACGTTCCTGCTCACGGCGATCGGTTTTGCCTTTGTCAAGCTGGGTTCGAATGCCGGACGCAGGTCCTCGCCGGCCTGTTGATGACACTCGCGGTGCCTTGCCTGATCTTCGTGTCGCTGATGCAGCCCGCGACCGAGGCACAGCCCCTCGAGACCCTTTCGCAGGCCGCGCTGGCCGCTCAACGTCCTGCGCGAACCTATGCCCGGCGCGGATTCGAACGCCGTGGCAAGGCTCGTCTTGGCGTCGGCCCGGCGTTCGGTGCTCTATCTTCCGCTCATCCCCGCATTCGTGAACGGCCTGGCAGCGATCGCATATTCCCAGAGCGCCGGCGATCGGCTAGAGTAACCAAAACAAACAAGACAGCGAGAGGCAGATGAGCAGACTCTTTCGCGCCGGACTGATCCTGTTAATCCTTGGCAGCTGTGGCGCCCGGGAGGGCAGCGCGCCCCGTGACCTGGAAAACGCCTGTTCCATCCTGGAGGAACGGCCCCATTACACGCGTGCCTTCCGCGCCGCAGAGCGCAGCTGGGGCGTGGACACCCACGTCCTGATGGCCATGATCTACCAGGAAAGCAAGTTCATCTCGGACAACCGCCCGCCGCATGTCTACGCGCTGGGCGTGATCCCGACGGGGCGGCAATCCTCGGCGCTGGGCTACAGTCAGGCGCTGGACGGCACCTGGGCGGAATACGAGCGCGATCGCGGAGGCCGCGGCGCGCGGCGCACCGATATCCGCGACGCGGTCGACTTCATGGGCTGGTACATGACCGCCACGGTCGAGGAAACGGGCGTTTCGCTCGACGATACTCGCAACCAGTATTTGGCATACCACGAAGGGCGCACCGGGTTTAACCGAGGCAGCTATCGCGGCAAGGCCTGGCTCATGCGCATCGCCGACGAGGTGGACCAGCGTGCTGTCCTCTACCAGGCGCAGCTGCGCAACTGCCGGGCCTATCGCTGAAGCGCCGGGCGCCCCCGCCCGCTCATTCCGGCCACGCGCGCATTTCGGCCTGGATGTTGAATAGGATGTTCGGCACCTGCGCCCCGGTGACCAGATCACCCAGCACGACCGTCGTCTGGCGCCCGGTATCATCGGTGATGACCCATTGGCGCAGCTGCACCGGGTCGTCCGTGAAGACCAGCTGGATACTGCCATAGTCCGGGTTCTCGGGGTCCTGGGCGGTGACGCTGGTGGTGTTGCCGTCACTCGTGTGGGCAGTGACCATGTTGGTCCGAGCCAGGTCGATATCGTCCTGCAGAATGATCTTGAGCGGTGTTTCCCGCAACGGGTAGCGATCCGGCCCGGTGTTCGAACGCGGGTCGAAAACCGCGAGCTGCCCACCCCCGGCGATCACCATGGCCTCTTCCGGGGGGTCATATTCGAAACGGATGCGACCCGGTCGCCGGATGTAGATCCGCCCAGTCGAAATCGTACCGTCGGCGTTGATCTGGGTAAACTCCCCCTCGGCGGTGTCGAAGGAGTTCAGGTAGCCCGAGATCTCGTTCAACGAGATTTGCCGCGCGTGGCCCGGGGCGGCGGTCAGCCCGGCCATGATCAGCGGAACGGCGAGAAAAAGAAGGCGTCGGGTTATCTTGCTCATGGGACCTACCTAATGTGGCGCAGGCGCCTTTGCACCCGTCGGACAGGGCCGAAGATAGCCGCGTGCATGTTGTTAGGCGATTTCACGCCAGTCGTTATCGGATATCGGGTGTGACGATCGACCATTTCGAGCCCACCCCAGACTTTCACCCCCGGCACGGCAATCCGCGGCTTGATTGAACGCGTGCTCCTTCTGGTTCCGCAGAGCGACCGGTGATCCCGCGCTACGCCTGCTCAGGCACCAGGATTTCACGCTTGCCGACGTGGTTGGCGGGTGACACGACGCCTTCGTCCTCCATCTGTTCGACCAGGCGCGCGGCCTTGTTGTAGCCGATGGCCAGCTTGCGCTGGATATATGAAGTTGAACACTTGCGATCCTTGGCGACGATGGCAACCGCCTGGTCATAGAGCGCGTCCTCACCCCCGGTGTTGCCGCCCAGGCCGAGCACCGCGTCGATGTTGGCCTCTCTCTCATCGTCAGGCCCTTCGACCACACCCGACTTGTAGTCGGGGGGGCCGAAAGCCTTGAGGTAGTTGACCACTTCCTCGACCTCTTCATCGGAACAGAACGGCCCGTGCACGCGCGTGATCTTGGACCCCCCTGCCATGTAGAGCATGTCGCCCATGCCCAGCAACTGCTCGGCCCCTTGCTCGCCCAGAATCGTGCGACTGTCGACCTTCGATGTCACCTGGAAGGAAATCCGCGTCGGAAAGTTGGCCTTGATCGTGCCGGTGATGACATCGACCGAGGGCCGCTGCGTGGCCATGATCAGGTGAATGCCGCTGGCTCGGGCCATCTGCGCCAGGCGCTGGATACAGGCTTCGATCTCCTTGCCCGCGACCATCATGAGGTCGGCCATCTCGTCGACCACGACGACGATGTAGGGCATCTTCTCGGGCGCCATTTCCTCGGTCTCGAAGACGGGCTCGCCAGTCTCATCGTCAAAACCCGTCTGCACCGTGCGGGTGAACATTTCGCCCTTGGACAGCGCATCCGCGACACGGCCGTTGTAGCCCTCGATATTGCGCACGCCCATCTTGGACATCTTGCGATAGCGTTCTTCCATCTCGGCCACGACCCACTTGAGCGCGACAACCGCCTTTTTCGGGTCGGTGACGACCGGCGACAGCAGGTGCGGGATGCCGTCATAGACCGAAAGCTCCAGCATTTTCGGGTCGATCATGATCAGGCGGCATTCGTCCGGCGACAGCTTGTAGAGCAGCGACAGGATCATGGTGTTGATCGCCACCGACTTGCCCGATCCCGTGGTCCCCGCGATCAGCAAGTGGGGCATCTTGGCCAGGTTCGCCACGATCGGGTCGCCGCCGATGTCCTTGCCCAGCGCAAGCGGCAACTTGTGGTTGCCGTCGCCGTAATCACGGGTCGACAGGATTTCTCGGAAGGCGACCATCTCTCGGTTCTCGTTGGGCAATTCAATACCGATGACCGAGCGGCCCGGCACGGTGGACACCCGCGCCGAAAGCGCCGACATCGACCGCGCGATATCGTCGGCCAGCCCGATCACACGGCTGGCCTTGAGGCCCGGGGCCGGTTCGAGTTCGTACATCGTCACCACCGGCCCAGGGCGCACGCTTACGATCTCGCCCTTGACGCCGTAGTCGTCCAGCACGGTTTCCAGCATCCGGGCATTTTCCTCGAGCGCTTCGTCCGACAGGTGATGGCGGGTGATCTCGTCAGGCGAAGTCAGCAGGTTCAGCGGCGGATGTTCATAGGCCGCCGCCGAGTCCTCGAATTGCAGGCTCGGCTGAGCCTCGGCGCGGGCCTGCGTCGATGGGGGCGCGGACTTCTTCGCGGGGTGCTGGACCATCTTGCGCGGCTCAGCGGCGGCCGGGCCGTCGGTCTGGAAGAGCGGCGCGGCGGTCAAGGGGCGCGCGCTGTCGGGAACCGCCTGTTCCGTGGCCTGTACGGGCGGCTCGGGCGGCAGTTCCGCACCCGGAGCCTCTTGCGTGTTGCGCAATGTCAGTGGTTGCGGCCCGGTGGGCTGTGTCACCTGCGGCTCCTGGCGGCCGGCCACCGCGGCGCTGACCGCCGGATTCACCCCGGGCCTTGGTGCGGTGCGCTCGGCCGGGGCCTTGCGGGCGCGGATGGCATCGCTGATCCGCGCGCGAATACGGTCATCATCGGCGGCGGGCAGATCGTGGGCGGGAACGACGTCATCGACCAGTTCGGGCTCGGGCATGGGGTCGGCAGGGCGCCTGCGCAGTCGTCCGGGCATCCGCGCGAAGAGTCCGCCGGCCTCGGGTGTCGGGGCGGGGGGGGGGACGTCATCATCGACCGGGTCGAAATCCTCGTAGCGCGGCAAGTTGGCCGAAGGCACACGGCGCACCATGACCGCGTCGGCAACGTTGGACGGCTCCGCTCGGGGCTCGGATCGGTCCGCAAGCGTCGTGGCGCGGCGGTCCTGCCGCCGGGCGCGCAGCGCTTTGCCGCCCCGCACAATGCTCCTCGCGCCGCCGGCGAGCCCGCGCAGAACCAGCGAATAGGACAGCACCAGTCCGATAATGAGTAGCCGGGCCAGCGACCGGACCTCGCGCCGGGTGAAGCCCAGCACGAAGGTCCCGACGACAAGCACGCCGAGACCGGTTGCTACGGACGTCAGCTTGAGCGCCCAGTCCGTCGGCATCGGCAGCATTGTCAGCGCGATCGAGAGCACCGTGTCTCCGAAAAGCCCACCCAGACCGAAACTGTGCGCCCAGCCCGGCCCGGTCGTCAGGGTAGAGGCGTGGATCGCCAGCAACGCCACGGCGATGGGTGCAAAGACGACCCGACCCGGCCCGCGCTGCGGCACCCGGTGCAGGACCAGCCTGATCCCCCACGCCAGAAACACAATGGCGATCCCAACCGAGGCCCAACCCATGATCATGAAGACCGGCGCCGCGATCATTGCCCCGTAGCGCCCCAGCCAGTTGCGGACGGGGGCATCTGTGGCGGCCAGGAAACTGGGGTCCTCGGGCGAATAGGACAGGAAGATAATCGCCACCGCGATCCCAAACGTGACAAGGGCAATGCCCAGCAGTTCCTTGCCACGCCGTTCAAGCGCCGCCTGCATCTTGCTGTCGAGAAGCGGGTCTCTTTGACGGGACTGGTAGGACGCCATGTTCTTCCTCATGCTCGATCGTAAAGACAGGCGCGGATGCGTGTCAGGCCGCGCTGCACATCTTGTTTGGGGGCCACCATCGCGACACGGATGAAGCCATCGCCCGGGTCGCCCGCAGTGCCTGGGCGGCTGAGATACTTGCCGGGCAGGACGCGCACGCCCGTCTCGGACCACAGCTTCAGGGCCGCCGCTTCGCTGTCGGCGACGGGCAGCCACAGGAAGAACCCCGCCTCGGGGCCTTGGTAGCCGGGCACGCCGCCCAGGATGTCGTCGGCCAGCGCGTATTTCTCGCGGTAGAGGGCGCGGTTCTCATCGACATGGGTCTCGTCCGACCAGACCCATTCCGCCACCCGTTGCAGCGGCAGCGGCAGCGGCGCGCCGGCATAGGCGCGCAGCTGGCGGATACGGCGGATGTTCTCGGGGCCCGAAGCCACGAAGCCCGACCGCAGCCCCGGAAGGTTCGACCGTTTGGACAACGAATGAAAGACCACGACCCGTTCGGGGTCGGTCCCGGTATCGGCCACCGATTCGAGAATACCGGGCGGCGGCGCGTCACGGTAGATCTCGGAATAACATTCATCGGCGAAGATGCGGAAATCGTGCTTCTCGGCCAGCGCCAGAAGCGCGGCCCAGTACTCACGACTGGCGATGGCGCCCTGGGGATTCGCGGGGCTGCAGATATAGGCGATGGCTGTCCGATCCAGAGTCTCGGAATCAAGGCCCGCGAAATCCGGAAGGTGGCCACTCTCACCGGTGGCGGGAACGAAGACCGGCTCGGCCCCTACCGACAGCGCGGCCACGGCATAAACCTGGTAAAAGGGATTTGGCGTCAGCACGACAGGCTGCTTTCCCGCCTTGCTTTCCCGGCACAGCGCCATGGCAGCATTGTAAAGCCCTTCGCGCGTGCCATTCAGGGCCATTACCCGATCCGGCGTGACGGTCACGGAGTATCGGCGCTGCAGCCAGCCCGAGATGGCCGCCAGCAATTCGGGCGAACCATCATTCGGCGGATAGTTCCCGAATCCGGACAGGCTTGCTGAAAGGATGTCACCGACCCAGTCCGGGAACGGGTGCTGCGGCTCGCCGATGGTCATGGCAAGCGGCTCGCCCCCCGGTTCAACGGGGTCGAGCAGGCTCCGCAGGCGCGGAAACGCATAGGCCGGTAGGTTCGAAAACCGCTCGGGGTATTCCATGTCTGCCTCAAGATGCAGCCTCGTCCGCGGGCTGCTTTGTCACGAAAGTAGACGGCGCGCGCCGGTCTTGTCCAGAAATTCGGCCCGAATTTGCGGGGTTGCGCCGCAAACCTGTTGCTTTTGGGTCAGGCTAGCGCGGCCTCGGCCGCTGCGGCCAGCCTCAGAAGACGCAGGTCCTGCCCCGGCCCGGCATGGAACATGATCCCCCGGGACGGCTCCCCCGTGGGCAAGGTGATGGAACAAAGGCCCATCATGTTGCCGATGCGGGTATTGCGCAAGGTCAGCAAGTTTTCCGACGCGAAAAGGGCACTGTCGGCCAGCACGTCCGCCGTCCGCGGGGGCGCGAGCGCGGCCGAGGGAAAGATCACCGCGTCATAGCCGGAGGTTGCAGCGGCGAACTGGGCGCGCAAGGCGTCCAGGCGCTGCCAGGCGGCGACGTAGTCGGCGGCGCCATGCGTTCGACCAGCCTGGAAACGCTCTCGCACAGGGGCATACATCTTGTCCGGGGCTGCCTCGATGGCACCGCCCCAAGTGCCGTAGCATTCCGAGGTGTAGATGATCCCGGCAAGTTCCAGCGCCTCGGCCACCGCGGGGATTGCCGCCCGCTCGACCTGCACACCTGCACTTTCAAGACGTGCGACAGCACGTTCGAAGGCCGTACCGGTGGCGTCGCGGAGGCCCTCGCAGGCCACCGTTTCCAACACCAGGAGCCGGGCTCCGGTCAGCTTGGCACCGCGCAGATCAGGACCCGCGCGCCCCTGCATGGCGGCAAACAAGTGCGCGGCATCCTCGACCGTCCGGGCCAGCGGCCCGACCGTGTCGAACCGAGCGGCCAACGGCACGACGCCGTCGAGCGACAAGGCGTTGTGAGTGGGCTTGAAGCCGACCAGGTCGTTCCAGGCCGCGGGCAAGCGCACCGACCCGCCCGTGTCCGACCCGACCCCGCCGGCGGCCAGGCCAAGCGCCGTGGCACTGGCCGCGCCCGAGGACGATCCGCCCGGCGCGGCATCGGCATCATGGACATTGGGCGGCGTCGCCGTCATCGGGTTCACACCCAGCCCGGAAAAGGCCAGTTCGGTCATATGGGTCTTGCCCATGCAGACCAGCCCCAGGGACGTGGCATTGCGCAAAACCGCGGCATCACCTTCGGGCACCCGCCCGGCCAGAAGCGCAGTGCCCGCCTCGGTCGCGACCCCGGCGCAATCGAAGTTGTCCTTCCAGCCGATGGGGACGCCATCCAGCAAGGACCGGCGTTGGCCAAGCCGGGCGCGCTGACTGGCGGCACGAGCCTCGGCACGTGCCCGGTCAGGGGTGGTTCGGGCAAAGATCCGGTCGCCGTGGGGGCTTGCCGCGATCGCTGCCAGGAACGCTTCCGTCAGATCAGACGGATCAACTTTGCCCGCCTCAATCGCCCGACCGAGTTCGCACGCGCTCTTGTGGCGCACATCCTGCATCATCGCCGCATCTCCATCCCCGTTCAGGCGAAACCTTAGCGGCCAAGCGGCGCATGGACAATCCCGACACGTGGCGCATATTGCCCCCCATGACACACGACTCGGATATCCTGATCATTGGCGGCGGGCTGAATGGTCCGGCGCTGGCGCTGGCGCTGGCCCGGGCAGGGCTGAGCGTGACCGTGATCGACGCCCTGCCAAAGGCGACCCGGGAACTGTCCGATTTCGATGGGCGGAGCTACGCGCTGGCGCTGGCCTCGACCCGCCTTTTGGACCATCTGGGGATCTGGGACCGGGTCGCGCAGAACAGCCAGCCCATGCTGGAGATCAAGGTCACGGACGGGCGTGCCGGCGACGGCCCGGCCCCCTGGATGCTTCATTTCGATCATGCCGAGATCGAGGAAGGCCCCATGGGCTACATGCTCGAGGATCGTCATCTACGGCTGGCCCTGCTGAACGCCATGGAAGAAGAACCGCGCATCACGCAGGTGAACGCGGACTCCGTGGTCGATCAGTGCACCGCGCCCGATCACGCAGCGGTCACGCTTGCCTCGGGGCGCAGGATCACGGGCCGTGTCCTCGTCGGGTGCGACGGGCGCGCCAGCGGCACCGCACGCCGCGCCGGCATCCGCCGCACCGGCTGGAACTACGGACAAACCGCGATCGTTTGCGCCGTGTCTCACGAAAAGCCCCAGGGCGGCATCGCGCATCAGTTCTTCATGCCGCACGGGCCGCTGGCGATCCTGCCGCTGCCGGACAACCGGTCCTCTATCGTCTGGTCGGAAACGACCGCCCGCGCCGACCGGATCATGACAATGGAGGCGGACGATTTCCTGGACGCGCTTCGCCCCGCCTTCGGGTCGTTCCTGGGCGAGATCGCGCTGGAAGGTCAGCGCTTTGCCTATCCGCTCAGACTGACCCTGGCCAGTGCCTTCGTGGCGGACCGTCTGGCGTTGGTGGGCGACGCGGCGCACGGGATGCACCCGATTGCAGGCCAGGGATTGAATGCCGGGATGCGTGATGTCGCGGCGCTGGCAGAGGTTCTGACCGAGGCCCGCGCGCGCGGCGAGGACATAGCCAGCGCCCAGGTGCTAGCGCGCTACCAGAAATGGCGGCGCTTCGACACCGCCGCGCTGGCGTTAGCGACGGACAGCTTCAACCGTCTGTTCTCAAATGACAATCCCCTTCTTAGACCAATCCGGGATCTCGGGATGGGCGCGGTCAATGCCGTCCCGGGACTGCGCCGGGGCTTCATTCGCGAGGCTGCGGGGCTGACCGGCGACCTGCCCCGATCAATGCGCGGCTGACACGTGGCAGCAGCGCCCTAATCGAGCTGCCGCGCCTCGTCGATCAACAGCACAGGGATACCGTCGCGGATCGGATAGGCAAGATGGGCGGCCTTGCTGACCAGTTCCTGCCGCTGGGAATCGTAGCGCAGGATCGCGTGGGTCTGGGGGCAGACCAGCGCCTCCAGCATCTTGCGGTCGAACGCGTTCGGATCTGACCCGATCACTGGATCATCTCGTCACTGCCACCGGCGCGCAGGGCGTATTCGATCAGCGTCACCAAGGTTTCGCGCCGGGTCGAAAGGCATGGCGCCTCGAGGAGGGCCTGTTTGTCCTCGGGGTCAAGTGGCAGAAGCATGGAAAGAGAGTTTATGAGAAGCTCGGGATCGGCCTCCTTCAGGCTGTCCCAGTCGGTACTCAGCCCTGTTTCGGTGAAATACCGGTTCAACAGGGCAAACAGCGCATCGCGATCGAAACCCGGGTCGGTCTCAGCGGCCTTGCCGCGGTCAGCTTCGAAACCGGCCCAGTCCACCTCGCAACGGCGGTAGGGGGTGAAGCCCTCGACTTCCTGACGGACACGGAAGCGCGACCGCCCGGACAGGGTGATCATGTAACGCCCATCGTCGGTTTCCGAAAAGGCGGTCACGCGCCCCGCGCAGCCAATACTGTGCAATCTCTGGCCGTCACGGCCCGCTCCACCGGGCTGCACCATTCCGATCAGTCGCTCAGGTGTCTTGAGCGCATCCTCGAGCATAGCCAGGTAGCGCGGCTCGAAGATATGCAGGGGCAGTTGCGCACGCGGCAAAAGCAACGCCCCCGTCAGGGGGAACACGGGGATGGTCGCGGGCAGGTCCGGGAAGTTCGCCATGACACGCAAATTAGACCGAAGGCCCCTTCAGGCAACGCCGTCAGGCAAATATCATCGAACTCAGCCTGCGGCGTCCGTTAAGCACAACCGGGTCGTTCGGCTTGAGCGCCTCGAATATCGTGAAGAGCTGCGCCTTTGCCGCACCGTCGTTCCAGTCGGGCGCGCGGCGGAAAAGCTCCAGAAGCTCGTTGACCGCCGCCTCGGCATCGCCCGAGGCATGTAGGGCCGTGGCCAGGTCCAGCCGGGCCTGGTGATCCTTTGGGTCAGCCTCGACCCTGGTGCGCAAATCCTCGATCGGGCCTGCCTTCTCTGCTTGGCGGGCCAGGTCGATGGCGGCCCGGGCGGCCTCGATCTCGGGGGCCTCTGCAATCTCGGCGGGCACGCCGTTTATGACGGCCTCGGCCTGGTCGGCCTGGTCAAGCGCCAAGTAGGCGCGTGCCATGCCGCCGAAGGCCGCGGCATTCTGCGGGTCTTCCTGGGCGATGGCGGCGAAGGTCTGGGCAGCATCCGCCGCCGCGCCGTCGGTCAACATCTGGTCGGCGGCTTCCAGCGCCTGCGCCATGCCGCCATCGTCGCCCTCGCCACCGCCCATGGCTGCCAGCTTCTGAACGAACTCGTCGATCTGGCTTTGCGGCAGCGCGCCCTGGAAACCGTCGACGGGCTGACCCTGGTGGAAGGCATAGACGGTCGGAATCGACTGTACGCGCAACTGGCCGGCGATCTGCTGGTTCTCGTCCACGTTGACCTTGACCAGTTTCACCTTGCCCCCGGCGGCATTCACCGCCGTTTCGAGCGCGGGGGTCAACTGCTTGCAGGGGCCGCACCAAGGCGCCCAGAAATCGACGATGACCGGCACATCCTGGCTGGCCTCGACCACGTCGGCCATGAAAGTGGTATCGTCACCGTCCTTGATCAGATCGCCCGCAGGGGCGGCGTTGCCTTGTCCAAGTTCAAGCATCCTGTTTCTCCGCCTTGTCTGGAGTGTTCTGCCCTATATGGGGCGATTTGCACCAAAGCGAAAGGGGGGTGGGTTTCCCCTGGCACTGTTCCGGGGCTGTCTGGGTCGAAAGGGAGGCCAGATGCCCACTATTCTGACCTTCGGGGACAGCAACACCCATGCCAGCGCGCTGATGCCACCCCCCCGCACAACGAACGCCTGGCCTACGGCGCACGCTGGCCAACGGTGATGGCCGAACATCTCGGCCCCTACTGGCACCTCGTCGAAGAAGGATTGCCCGGGCGCACCACCGAGCATGCCGATCCCGCAATGTGGCCCGACATGAACGGCCAGCGCGGCCTGCGTGCCGCATTCGCCAGCCATCAGCCCTTGGATGCGATCACGATCATGCTGGACACGAATGATCTCAAGACCCGCTTCGCACCCTCGGTCGCGGGAATCACGGCCGGGGTCGCTGGACTTCTGGACATCGCGCTCAACCCCGATACGCAGGCTCGCCACGGACCGTGTCGCGTTCTGCTCATCTGCCCGCCCCCGGTGGTCGAGACCGGCCCGATCAAGGGCGATTTCTTCGGCGCCGAGGCCATCGGTCCGCAACTGGCCGCAAGCTATGCCGCCCTGGCCGAAGCCCGCGGCACGGCCTTCCTCGACGCCGGGCAGATCATCGCTGCCAGCCCAATTGACGGCGCTCATCTCGACGCCGCGGCCCACCGCCGGCTGGGCAAGGCTGTGGCCGAAACGGTACGTGCGCTCTAAAGATCGAAGATGGCGAAGACCGGGGCGTGGTCGCTGGGTTTTTCCCAGCCGCGTACGTCGCGCCGGACGCGACTTGAATGGGCGGCAGCCGCGATATCCGGCGTGGCCCAGACATGGTCCAGCCTGCGGCCCTTGTCGGCGGCATCCCAGTCGGGCGAGCGATAGGACCACCAGCTGTAGAGCTGCCCCTCGGGGATGTCGGCCCGGGTCACATCGACCCAGGCGCCCGCCTCTTGCGCGCCGCCCAGGTGCTCGATCTCCACCGGCGTATGGCTGACGACCTTGAGCATCTTCTTGTGATCCCAAACGTCATCCGCGCGCGGGGCGATGTTCAGGTCGCCCACCAGGATGGATTTCGCGGGTCGCTCGCCGTGGAACCAGTCGCGCATCTCGGTCAGATAGTCGAGTTTTTGACCGAATTTCTCGTTCACCTCACGGTTCGGTTTGTCCCCGCCGGCGGGGACGTAGAAGTTGTGGATTGTGACGCCGTTGTCCAGTTGCCCGGCGATGTGGCGAGCGTGGCCCAGGGCGGCGAAATCCTGGCTGCCAGCCTCCCGGATGGGGCGTTTCGACAGGATCGCCACTCCGTTGTAGCCCTTCTGTCCACGCGCAACCATGTGGGTGTAGCCCAGAGCGCGGAACTGCTCGGTCGGGATCTTGTCCACCGGCGACTTGCATTCCTGCAGGCAGAGGACATCCGGCGCCTCCTCCCGCATCAGTCGCAGGACCAGCCCCTCGCGCAGGCGGACCGAGTTGATGTTCCAGGTGGCAAGCGTGAAAGACATGAAAGACTCCTGAACGGGGGCGACGTTGACGGCAGCCATAGCCGATGGAACCCCAGCCTGCCATCCCCACGCCGCCCATGCACCCGCCGGCCGACGAAAAAGACCCCGGCGCAGCGCGTCGGGGCCAAGTCCTACAGGGAGGTGACGACGCCATCGTCGCCACCGGGAACGGGCTGAAAAATAGCGGCCATCAGCATTCGATGTCTTGATCTGGGTCAAGGGGTCACGCTTTTTGAAAAGCCCGGGACAGCAGCCTCAGCGGAGCGGATCAGTCCGGTAAAGCTTCACCCTGAGCCCGCCATGGGCCACCGGTGGCCCGGGTGGCAGAAAGGGCAGGCCCGTGCCATGTGCCAGCTTGGACTGCGCGGTAATGATCCCCACCTTCCACCCCGTGAACCTTTCCCTGAGCACGGCGCCGAGGCTGCCGTGCAGAGCATAAAGCGGCTTGAGGTTGCCGATGCGCGCGCCGTAGGGCGGGTTCACGATGACGATACCGGGTGGCCCCTCGGGACGGGTCAGGGCGCTGACCGGTGTCATCTCGAACCGCGTCAGCCCTGCGACCCCGGCGCGCTCAGCGTTGTCGGCGCTCATCCGTATCGCACCGGAATCGCGGTCCGAGCCGAAAAAGCCCAAGTCGGTCTGCCCCGACACTTGTGCAGCTTTCATTGCCGCCCAGGCGGTGGCGTCGAAGCTGGCCAAATCCTCGAAAGCGAAGCGGCGGCCCCGGCCCGGCGCGAGGCCCAGCGCGATCTCGGCCGCCTCTATCACGAAGGTGCCCGAGCCGCACATCGGGTCCAGCACTGGCTCATCCCCGGCATAGCCCATCTGGCGAAGGAAGAGCGACGCCATTGTCTCGCGCATCGGGGCCTTGCCCACCGCCGCCTTGTAGCCCCGCTTGTGCAGGGGATCGCCCGAGGTGTCGACCGAGAGTGTCACCAGATTGTCGAAGATACGAACCTTGAGCGTCACGCCGGCCTTGTCGTCGACCGGTGTGCCGAGCGTTTCCGCGATTGCCCGTTCGATCCGCTGCTGCGCGGCCCCGGCGTGATAGATCTTCGATTTACGCGTTGTAACCTCGACCCGCACGGGCATGTCAGTCCGAAACACCTCGGCCCAGGGAAACTTGCGCGCCCTCTTGTCAAGTTGCGCAAGGTGAAAGGCGCGGAAACTCCCGATCCGGGCCAACACACGGTCCGCTCCGCGCAATTGCAGATTGGCGCGCCAGACCTCGGGCCAGCCGCCCGTCAAGGCCACACCGCCCGGCTGCGCCTCTGGCATGGAGAATCCCGCCGAGCGAGCCTCGTCGGCGAGGGTCTTTTCCAGACCGGGCGGGGCTTGCAGGAAAATTTCGAAACGGTCGGCCATGACGGCGTCATAGCTAGGAACGACGGGTTGGGCGATGGGAAAAGCTTGACCCGGCATCATGACACTGTGACGATCCGGTCCGGTTAGCACAGAAAACAACAGATTTCAGGCCGGGCGACATGATCCGAACTCGGGATTTTCCGATCTTGAAACACCGCAAGCTTCTCCTGACGCGTTTGAAATACCGCAGGAAGATGAAGGGCGTCCTTAGCTGGGGTGAAGCCGAGGAGCGTAGCTTGAAAATCAGGAACCGCTTGACGACCAACTGGCCCCCGGTATCCCGGGGCGATGAAGAAGTGGTCTTCTGCATCCCTCTCATCGGTCGAGAACGCGCCCCGGATTGGAATGTTGTTTGCCAGTTGCTTGCAAGAACGCTCGGCTCTCTCGTGCATCAATCCAACACCAAATGGAGAGCCATCGTCTGCTCTCAGGATGAACCCGAGGCGATGCCGCCGGACGAAAGAATCACCTATCTGCCTTTCATCGCGAAAACCGGTGAGACGGGCAAGAACGACAGTGCCGCCAAGATTCACCAGATCATTGAACATATCAAGCGCCATGGCCCGACGTCTGGTTATGCGTTCCGCCTGGATGCAGACGATGTCCCGCATCGTGATCTGGTGGATTACATTTTGCGTGACAACAATGGCCGGGGCTATCTCCTGGATCAGGGCTACATGCTGGACAGTGACATGCACCACGGCCGTGCGCTGGGTCATAGATCGCTCTTCCCGTTGCGGATCGAGAACAACACGTTTTTCAAGAACTGCGGCTCCTGCCTGGCCGTTTTTTTCGATAAACGGGGCACCGGAATTGGCATGGTTCTTGCGGATAACCTGCTTTGCGAAAAGCACACCCGGTTGGCGGAAGTCTCCGTGTTGGCTGCGCTTGATCTCGCTTTCGTTCCGTTCCCGGCGATGTGCTACATGATCAGACACGGTCAGAACGATTACCCGGGCCGGCGGACCCCGCCGGTCCTGGCCCCGAAGTACTGGAAGGAAATCGAAACAGGCTTTCCCGCCATCTACTCGCAGTCATGAGATGGAAGAGGCTTTCCCAGCCAAGCCATCGAGAGAACCACCCGGTGACCGCGTGATCGCGCGGCATGTACTCGGGGAATGACAAGCAAAGTCAGGTCGGGAATAAAAAAGGCCCCGGAGAAACTCCGGGGCCAAGTCCAACAGGGAGGGTGGCGGCGTGACCCGGCCGCCTGCGGGATTTCTCAGGCCATCAGCCGGTAGCCGCCGCTTTCCGTCACCAGCAGCCGCGCATTGGACGGATCCGGCTCGATCTTCTGGCGCAGGCGGTAGATGTGGGTTTCCAGCGTGTGCGTCGTCACGCCCGCGTTGTAGCCCCAGACCTCGTGCAGCAGCACGTCGCGGGCCACCACGCCCTCGGTCGCGCGGTAGAGGAACTTGAGGATGTTGGTTTCCTTCTCTGTCAGGCGGATCTTGCGGTCCTCCTCGGTGACAAGCATCTTCTGCGCGGGTTTGAAGGTGTAAGGTCCGAGGGAGAACACCGCGTCCTCGGACTGTTCGTGCTGGCGCAGTTGCGCGCGGATGCGGGCCAGAAGAACGGGAAACTTGAAGGGCTTGCTAACGTAGTCGTTCGCGCCGGCATCCAGCCCAAGGATCGTGTCGCTGTCGCTGTCATGCCCTGTCAGCATAAGCACCGGACACTTGACCCCCTGCTTGCGCATCAGGCGGCACAGCTCGCGCCCGTCGGTATCCGGAAGGCCCACGTCGAGGATGACCAGGTCGTACAGCGCCTCCTTGGCCTTCTGCATGGCCTCGGCGCCGTTTCCCGCCTCGAAAACATCGAATTCCTCGGTCATGACCAGTTGCTCGCCCAGCGCCTCGCGCAGGTCCTCGTCGTCATCTACGAGAAGAATTTTCTTGAGCTGCGCCATGTCACGGATCTCCTCACTTTTCCTTCCAGGCATCTGCGTCCGGTCGTGGCAAAGGGCAAGGATTGCTGCACTGCGTTCACGCCGACGTGTCAGCACTGGCGGATATGTTTCATTTCCTGTCAAATGGAGCTATCCCGAATTACCACCAGAGGACCACGCATGAGCTTCGCCCCCGACCTGACCGAGATGCTGGCCCGCGCCCGCGCAGACATGCGGCTGGGCGTTCCAGTGGTGCTGTCGGACGGCCCGCGGGCTGCGCTCGTCATGGCGGTCGAGACGCTGGGGCCACAGCGACTGGCCGATGCGCTGGCCCTGGGACATGCCGACCTGGCCATCACCGAGCATCGCGCGACGACACTCAAGACCGCCGCCTATGATGGCGATCTTGTCCGGCTTGCCGTGCCAGACGGGGCGGGCCTCGACTGGGTGCAGGCGGTGGCAGACCCCGCCGACGACCTGCGCCTGCCGATCAAGGGGCCCTTCGTGGCGCGGCGCGAAGGCGACGCGGTGCTGCACCGCGCGGGTATCCGCCTGGCCAAGGCCGCGCGACTGATCCCGGCAGTGCTGGTCGTGCAGATCGCGGACGGCGCGGGGCTGGCGCGCGATCACGGGCTGACGCTGATCGGCGCGGCCTCGGCCATGACCACGGACCTGTCCCCGCTGGCCCCGGTGATCCATGCCAGGGTCCCGCTGGAGGTCTGCGAGGCCGGCCGCCTGCACATCTTCCGCCCCGAGGACGGCGCCGAGGAACACTACGCCCTCGAGATCGGAAGCCCGGACCGATCCAGGCCGGTGCTGGCGCGGCTCCATTCGGCCTGTTTCACGGGCGACCTGCTGGGATCACTGAAATGCGATTGCGGGCCTCAGCTGCGCGGCGCTCTGGCCCAGATGGGCGTGGCGGGCGAGGGCGTGCTGCTTTACCTCAACCAGGAGGGGCGCGGCATCGGGCTGGCCAACAAGATGCGGGCCTATTCGCTGCAGGACCAGGGCTTCGACACGGTCGAGGCCAATCACAGGCTCGGCTTCGAGGACGACGAGCGCGACTTTCGTATCGGCGCCGATATCCTGCGCAAGATGGGCTTCTCGCAGGTGCGCCTGCTGACCAACAACCCCGCCAAGGTCGAGCGGCTGGAATCCTGCGGAATCGACGTGGTGGAACGGGTGCCGCTAAAGGTCGGTGAAAACCGCTTCAATCACCACTATCTGGCGACCAAGGCCAGCAAGTCCGGCCACCTGTTGTAGCCTGGCCTGACGCGGCGTTTCCCTTGAGCCGAAGCCACCAGATGCGTCACCGTCCCGGCGAGGAGGACCCGCCATGATCCCGACGCTCGGCATCTTGATGAACATGGGCAGCCTGCAAAGGCTGCTCCCTTTCTGGCTCGCCGGCCTCGCGGCCATGATCGCCTGGTTCTCGCCCTGGCTGCTGCTGGCGGTCATCTACGGTGCCGCCGTGCAGTTCGTCGTGGAATACGCGATGCACCGGTTCCTGTTGCACCGCGAACCGCCCGTGGATCAGCCGACCTTCAACGCGCTTTACCGCAGCCATGTCGGCCATCACGAGTTTCCCGGCGACCCGGAGTTCTTTACCGGCGACGATCACTGGTACCCCGTGCGCTTCGGCCTTGCTTCGGCCGCGCTGCACACGCTCGTGCTCTGGCCGTTCCTTGGCCTCGGTCCGGCGCTTCTCTTCGCCGCGACCGCGCTTTTCGTGGGCTCGGTCAGCGCCTTCGCCTTCTACGAATACTGTCATACGCTGGCGCATCTGAACGTGCCCAAGGGCCGGTTCGGCAAGCGTGTAACTCAGCGGCACATGCTGCACCACTTCCACGACCACAGGGCGACGTATCACGTCAGCTTCGGAATGGAGTGGATAGATCGGCTGTTCGGCACGAAACACGACGCGGTGGACGCGAAAGGGCGCTTCGACCGGCAAACCATGCTGTCGATGGGCATGGACCCCGAGGATCTGCGCCTCGTGACAGCCCGCAAGGCCCACGGGATCGGCCGGTTCCCGAAATGGGCCACGCGCCGCCGCACCGCGTGACCCAGCACGGCCAGACCCCGCGGGATATCGTCCTGACGCCGACCGGGCTGCGCTTTCTCGGGCGCCGCCTGCCCTGCGTGATCGGCAAGGGCGGCCTCAGTCGCCGCAAGCGCGAGGGCGACGGCGCGACACCGCGCGGCACACATGGCATCGTGGGGATGCTCTATCGCCCCGACCGGATGGCGCGGCCCGCGGACTGGGCCTTGCCGATCAGGCCCGGCGACCTGTGGTCGGATGACCCCGCACAGCCCGACTACAACCTGATGGTCCGCGCACCCTACCCGCACGGACATGAACGCCTGCGCCGGGCCGATCCGCTTTACGACCTCGTGATCCTGACCGACTGGAACTGGCCCTACCCGGTCAAGCATCGCGGCTCGGCCATCTTCCTTCACCGGTGGCGGCGGCCCGGCTACCCGACCGAAGGCTGCATCGCCCTGCGGCCCGATCACCTGCTCTGGCTGGCGCGGCACATCCGCTACCAGACGCGCCTCATCGTGCCCTGACGCCGGGATGGCGGGTGGGCTGTCGTGGCGGCCCGGCCGGGCCGACACGCAGGTCAACCGTAATCCCGTTCCCCGAAAATGGCCGATCCGACCCGCACATGGGTCGCGCCCTGCGCCACGGCCTGTTCAAAATCGCCGGACATGCCCATGGACAGGCCGGTCAGCCCGTTGCGCGCCGCGATCTTGCCCAGCAAGGCGAAATGCAGGCTGGGTTCCTCGTCCACGGGCGGGATGCACATCAGCCCCGCCACCGGCAGGTCCATGCCACGGCACTCGGCCACGAAGGCATCGGCCTGGGCGGGCAGCACCCCGGCCTTCTGCGGCTCTTCGCCGGTGTTGACCTGCACGAACAGGTCGGGGCACTGGCCCGTCTCCTGCGCCAGCCGCGCGATGGTCCGGGCCAGCTTGGGCCGGTCCAGCGTGTGGATCGCCTGCGCCAGGTCCATCGCCTGGCGGGCCTTGTTGGTCTGCAAGGGGCCGATCAGGTGCAGCTCGATCCCGTCGAAAGCCTCGCGGAAACCGGGCCACTTTCCGGCCGCTTCCTGCACGCGGTTCTCGCCGAAGATCCTGTGACCCTGCTGCAGAATCGACTCGACCCGGGCGTCGGGCTGCATCTTGGAAACGGCAATCAGCCGGACCGACCCGGGCGCCCGCCCGGCCGCGGTCTCGGCGCGCTGCACCCGTTCGGTAATCTCGGCCAGCGACATGTTCAAGCTCCTGTTTCGGCGGCAAAATCACCCTGTTGGACCAGACCGGGGCCGGTTTGGCAAGCGGGCCTGCGCCGATCTGCCCGCCGGGGTGTGTGGCACGGCTGCATCATTTTCGACCGGGCCACTTCGCCACCCCGGCAATTCTCTTGAGTGTGCACCGCTTTCCGCGCAAAGACACTGGCAATGCTGGGACAACTGGCATTCTCGGGAATGCAAACACGAGGAATCAAAACATGAAAAGCATCCTTCTTGCTTCGGCTTCGGTCTTCGCCTTCGCGGGCGCCGCTGCTGCCGAGGTTTCCTTCTCCGGCGACGCTGAGCTGGGTTACAATGACGATGACGCGCCGCTGTCCTCCGCGGACAACAACGACGGGTTTTACTGGGAAGGCAATCTCTACGCTGCCTTCAGCCAGGACCTGGACAACGGCCTGACCGCTGGTGCCGACATCGAATTCGGCTTTGCAAGCAATAACCTCGGCCAGAACG